>NZ_JACFYV010000276.1:0-7775 GCF_016759955.1 Burkholderia sp. KCJ3K979 | reverse complement strand
CGGCCGCGATCAGATGCGGCGCGTTGACGAGCCACAGGTAGCGCTCCTTGCCCGTTTCGCCGAAGTCGACGTCGTGCCGCTTGCCCGTCATCGCGAGATCGTCGAGCAGGTCGTTTTCCCACGTCACGAGCGGCTTGTCGAGCATGCGCCAGCCGGGCCGCACGTTCTTCGACGATACCGTCGACGAGATCACCACCAGATCGGCGTCGCGCACCGCATCGGGCGTGGCCGACTCGTCGATCAGGCGCACCGCGTAGCCGCGTTCGCCGAGATGCTGGCCGATGCGTTCGTCGACCTTCAGGTTCGGGCCGTGCAGTTGCACGAGCATCGCGACGCGCGTGACGGCCGGCGACGCATCGGCGGCGAACGCGGGCGCCAAGACACCGGCGCCAACAACCGCGAACAACGCGAGCGCCGACCCCGCGATCGCGCGCAACAGGCGGCGGCGCGCACCGCTCTTCATCTTCAGATTCATCTGGATTCCTCTCCGAAGCCGCGCGCCGACGCAATGGCCGCACGGCGATTGCATGGTCAGAACTGCAGCGTGGTCAGCAGCGACACCTGGCGCGCGTCGCCGATCGCGACGAAGTAGCGGTTCGCGCTCGACGGGTAGTACGTGCGGTTGAACAGGTTCTTCACGTTGAGCTGGAACGACAGCTTCTGCTTGCCGATCCGCGTGTCGTAGGTCGCGAACGCGTCGGCGAGCACGTACGACGGCAGCGTGAAGCTGTTCGCCGAATCGCCGGGCCGCGCGCCGACGTAACGCACGTCCGCGCCGATACGCAGATCGTCGCCGCCCGCCACCGTGCCGAAGTCGTAGACGGCGGCGAACGACGCAGTGTGACGCGCGACGTTCCACAGCTGGTTGCCCGCGTACAGCGGGTCCTCGGTCGTCTTCGCGTCGATGTACGCGTAGCTCGCGATCACGTTCACGCGTTCGCCGATCTTGCCGGAGACGTCGAGTTCGACGCCGCGCGAGCGCGCCTTGCCCGAGGTGCGCCAGTCGGTCAGCTTCGTCGCGTCGTTGTACTGCGACACGAGCACGTTCTTCTTGTCGATGTTGAACAGCGCGAGCGTGCCGGTCATCCCGCCGGCCAAGTCGAGCTTGCCGCCCACTTCCCACGCGGTCGCTTCCTCGGGCGGCGTCGCGCCGTCGATGATGTAGCCCGTCATCGGCGCGATCGACGACGACGGCTTCAGCGACTGCGAATAGCTGCCGTACAGCGAAAACGCATCGGTCCACTTGTAGACGATGCCCGCGCGCGGCAGCCACTTCGAGCCGCTGAGATCGGTGTTCGCGACGAACGGCCGGCCGCGCCCCGCCACCTGGTTGTACGTGATGTAGCGGAGGCCGCCCGACACGATCCACTTGTCGGTCAGGTGGACGGTGTCCTGGAAGAACGCGGACGCATCGTGCAGCGTGTCGGTCTGGTCGCTGTCGCTCGCGGACACCGTGCTCGACGGCGGCAGCAGCCCGTACACCGGATCGATATAACTGAACGGCGTCTTCACCGCCTGGCGCAGCAGGTCCTTGCGATAGATGCGGCGGTATTCGGTATCGAAGCCGACCTGCACGTCGTGCCGCATCCCCGCGAGCGTCAGCTTGCCGGTCACGTAGCCGATCCCGTAGCTGTCGGTGCTGAGCGAGCCGTGCGTCGCATCGTTGCTGCGCGTCATCGTGCCCTTCACCGGGTCGACGCCGGTCGTGCGCAACTGGTTCGCGTCGTAGGTCTCGCGGTTGTAGCTGTAGCCGAAATGCGCGCTCCAGTCCGCGTTGAACTGGTGATCGACGCTCAATTGCGCGAGCTGCGATTCGCCGTCCATGTTGTTGAACGGCTCGTCGATGCGCCGCCGTGCGGGGATGTCGAGCGGCGCATTGGTGCGCGGGTCGAGCGCGGTACCGCGATCGAACGGCGAATGGAACCTGCGGTACTGGTACGACACCGCGACCTGCGTATCGCGGCCGTACCACGCGAGCGACGGCGCGACGAAGGTCTGCCGGTACTCGCCGAAGTTGCGCCAGTACTGTTCGTTCGACTGGTCGACGATCAGCCGGTACGCGAGCCGCGAATCGCCGACCGGCCCGGTCGAATCGAAGGTCGCGCTGCCGCCGTTCTTGCCGTGCCCGAACGTCGACGCGCCGAGCGAGATCGCGTTGTAGCGCACGAGCTGCGGCTGCTTGGTGACGACGTTGACGACGCCGCCCGGGTCCATCAGCCCGTACAGCAGCGACGTCGGCCCCTTCAGCACCTCGACGCTGTCGGTCGCCGCGTTGAACGCGCGGCCCTGCACGAGCGGCATGCCGTTCTGCATGATCGAGCCGTCGCGGTTGCCGCCGAAGCCGCGCTTCATGATCGTGTCCTGCGTGCCGGCGAGCGTGTTGCCCTGCGTGATGCCGCTCACGTTGCCGAGCGCATCGTCGAGATTGCGCGGCCGCTGGTCGCGCAGCACCTGCGCGGGCACGATGTTGACGGCCTGCGCGGTGTCGAGCAGCGGAATGTCGGAGCGCAGCACGCCCGCTTCCTTCGGCGCGCGATAGCTTTCGGCGCGCAAGGCGCTGGAGCGCACGTCGATCGTCGGCAACTCGGTGGCCGGCGCGACGCCGGCCGCCACGGAGCCGGCCGCCGAGCCGTCGGCGCGCATCAGCGTGTAGCCACCGCCCGGCTGGCGCAGCGCGACGAGCCCCGTGCCGGCCAGCAGGCGGTCGAACGCGCCGTCGACGTCGAACCGGCCGTGCACGCCGCCGCTCGCGAGACCGGCCGTCAACTCGGGCGGAAATGCGAGCAGGATGCCCGCGTCGCGGCCGAACCGGTTCAGCGCCGCTTCGAGCGGGCCGGCCGGAATGTCGAACGCCCGACGCGACGCGCGCTGCGTGGCGGGCGCCGCATCGGCGTCGGTGTCGGCCAGCGCGGGCAGCGGCAGCAGTGCCGACAGCAGGACGGCACCCGCCAGCCGGCGGGCAAGACGGCCCGACGCGGCCGGGCGCGACGCGCGCGGCAGATGACGGGCGGGCGCCGGACGGCGCTGATACGTGAGACGGATGGAAGCCATGATCGGAGAGTCGGTGGACGATAGGCTAGGGCTGCTTTCATTACCCATGTCACGCGAAGATCGAGAAACAGCTCAGGTCGGCGAAAAAATTTTTCGGCGCGCTCACGAATGGGTCGAATAGGCCGGCACGACGGTCGCCCAGTAACGCGTCAGGTAATGGACGTCGATCGGCAGCATCGCCATCAGCGTATCGAGCACGCGCTGCGGATCGTCGAGCGGATAGGTGCCCGACACGCGCAGGTCGGCCACGGCCGGATCGCAGCGCAGGTTGCCCCGGCGATAGCGGTCGAGCTCGGCAACGAGATCGGCCAGCCGCATGCGCGACGCGACGAGCATGCCGCTCGTCCACGCGGACGCATAGGGATCGAGCGGCGCAGGCGCCCCGATCGCGTCGCGCGTGAAATCCGCGCCCGTCCCGGCCGCGATCACGCGCGAGCCGGCCGACGCATCGACCGGCTGCACCTGGACGGCGCCGGCGAACACCTCGACGCGTGTCGCGCCGTCGCGCTGCCGCACCGCGAAGCGCGTGCCGAGCGGTCGCAGCTCGCCCTGCGCGGTCGCGACGACGAGCGGCCGCGCGGGCAGACGATCGTCGTGACCGCTGGTGATCATGATCGTGCCGCGCAGCAAGCGCAGGCGCCGCGCCATATCGTCGAAGCGCACGTCGAGCGCCGTGTCGGTATCGAGCACGACGACCGTGCCATCCGCAAGCGTCACCGTGCGCCGCTCCCCGACCGCCGTGCGTAGGTCCGCCGGCCAGATCGTCGCGCGCCGCGAAGGCTCGGCCATCCATGCGGCGCCGCCCGCGAACAGCAGCACGGCCAGCGTCTTCACGGCCGTGCGGCGGCCGGCCCGCTTCGGCAGCAGCGCGGCCTGTGCGGCCTGCGCGTCGAGCCCGGCCGCCAGCCGGCCGAACCGGCCCTGCATCGCTTCGATGTGACGCCACGCCGCGTCGTGCGCCGGATCTTCCGCGCGCCAGCGCGCGAGCGCGGCGGTGAACGCGTCGTCCGTGCGGCCGGACTGCCGGTCGACCCACCACTCGACTGCGCGACGGGCGACGTGCGGCGGCACCGCCGGCGCTCCCGGGGCGGCCATCGGTCAGGCCGCCATCGCGAAGAAGCACTGCGTGCCGGCCTTCACGAGATAGCGCTTCACCGTCGCGAGCGACACGCCGAGCTGGCGCGCGATCTCGACCTGCGTGAGCCCGTCGAGCTGTGCGAGCAGGAACGCACGCTTCGCCGCGGGCGGCAGGCCGTCGAGCAGCCGGTCGATCTCGAGCAGCGTCTCGACCATGACGGCCCGCTCTTCCGGCGACGGCCCAACCGCTTCCGGGCGCTGCGCGAGCACGTCGAGATACGCGCGCTCGATCTGCTCGCGCCGCCAGTGGTTGCTCAGCACACGCTGCGCGACCGTGGTCAGGAACGCACGCGGCTCGTCGGCGCCGATCGGCTCGTCGCGTGCGAGCAGGCGCACGAACGTGTCGTGCGCCAGGTCGGCCGCGCGGTGTGCGCAACCGAGCTTCCGGCTCAGCCAGCCGCGCAGCCACGCGTGGTGGCCGACATAGAGGGCGTCGATTTCTCGATGGAGGGACAGCTTGTCAGCGGACATGGCCGGGTTCCGGGTGCGCGAGCGTCAACGATTCTGTAAATGAGAATGATTATTATATACAAAAGTAAGATAGCGACCTCGGTTTCGGTGCGCCGGTGGCGACGCTGACGCGGAGCGGAGGATGGCGAAGCCGCGTGAGTGTCGCCCCGCGGATGGCGGACCGCATGCGGTTATCACACTCGTTCCAGCCCGGCCAATTCGATTCGTTAAATAATGATTTGACGGATCGATAACAATATTGAGATTGCGGGAATTCACGCGAAAATCGCGCCGAATTATCACGCCCCATGCAAACCGCGCTGAAAAAAACGCGAAACAGAAACCCATTGATACGCAACGATCAATAATTCAAATCCCTCAAAAATGAATTTCCGGGAATGCGCCTGTCGGCATCAGGCCACAACGGAGAATTTCATTTTTGCCGTTTTATCGCGGCTCTGTAGTCTCCTGCCATTCCGGATCACGAACCCCCACCAATGCGCCAAGGAGATGACATGAAACGCACGACCCTCTCGCTGATTTCGCTCGCGTCGTTCGCGGCGATGCCCGTCGCGCATGCGCAATCGAGCGTCACGCTGTATGGCGTGATCGACACGTCGATCACCTATGTGAATCACGCACAGGGCAAGGACAACGCGTGGATGCTCGGCAACAGCAGCGCGGGTAACCTCGCCGGCAGCCGCTGGGGCGTGAAAGGCACCGAGGATCTCGGCGGCGGGCTGAAGGCACTGTTCCAGCTGGAAAACGGCTTCGACCCGAGCAACGGCCGGCAGGGCCAGGGCGGCCGCCTGTTCGGCCGTCAGGCCTTCGTCGGCCTGACGAGCGACCGCTACGGCACGCTCACGTTCGGCCGCCAGTACGACCCGCTCGTCGACCTCGTGCAGGGCATCACCGCCGACAACTACCTGGGCAGCGCGTTCGCGACGCCGGGCGACGTCGACAACTACGACAACAGCTTCCGCGTCGACAACGCGGTGAAGTACACGTCGGCCGTCTATTCGGGCCTGCAGTTCGCGGCGATGTATTCGTTCGGCGGGATCGCCGGCAGCACCGGCGCCGCGCAGTCGTACTCGGCCGCCGTGTCGTACAACAACGGGCCGTTCAGCGTCGCCGGCGGCTACTTCCACGCGACCAACAGCCCCGCGTCAAACGGCGTGCGCAACGGCTGGACCAGCTCGTCGGACGGCACGTTCGACGGCCCGATCAACAGCGGCTATGCCAGCGCGCACTCGTTCGGCATCGCGCGCATCGCGGGCCAGTACGTCGCCGGCCCGTTCACGTTCGGCGTCGGCTACAGCAATGCGCAATACCGCCGCGACGCGAGCTCGGTGTTCGGCTCGAACGAGCACTACAACACGGGGCAAGGCTTCGTGAACTACCAGGCGACGAACGCGCTGCTCGTCGGTGTCGGCTACAGCTACACGCGCTCGGGCGGCGACACGTCGGCGACCTATCACCAGGTATCGGCCGGCGCCGACTACAGCCTGTCGAAGCGCACCGACGTCTACCTGACCGCCGCGTATCAGCACGCAAGCGGCCAGACCGGCGACGGCAACGGCGGCTCGATGGCCGCGCAGGCATCGATCGGCTCGTACGGTTATGCGGGCACGAGCTCGCAGACGATGGTCAACCTCGGCCTGCGTCACCGCTTCTGATCGCGAATCGCGATACCCGGAGACGGCCGACTGCGCTCCACGTGGCCGGTCGACTCCCGCATTGCACATACGGCGGCTTCGGCCGCCGATTTTTTGCCGCTTCCTTTTGCGCCACGAACGGCTGGCGCGCGATTTTCTCTTTCGCTCGCTTGATTGCCGGTTTCACCCGGCGAATGACGTAATACGTCAGGTTCCGGTCGCCGCCATTGCATCGGCATTCGCGCCAATGCCGGCCATTCTTACCGATCCTGCAACGCCTCGGACCCTGATCCGGCGCGATACAAATGCGCGTCGAACGCGCGGATAAATGCAAAGGAAAGTTTGACGCGAGCCATTTGCCCGGCTGCTATGGCACACTTCGCGTCTGCGTAATTTCCTTGCACCGGGCGCCCGGATTCCGCCCCATCCTGCCATGCCGCGTCATACCACTCGCCTGTTCGGCCGCCACTCGCTGCCCTTCGCCTCGACGATCGCGCTCGCGTGCGCGCTCTGCGGCGTCGCGCGGGCAGATTGCCTGGACGACGCGGCCGCGTTCCAGCACGTGAGCGTCGCCCTGATGCGCGGCATCGCGCAAGTCGAATCGGGGATGAATCCGAACGCCGTCAACACGAATACCAACGGCACGGTCGACATCGGGCTGATGCAGATCAACAGCACGTGGCTGCCGACGCTCGCCCGCGAAGGCATCACACGGGAAAGCCTGTTCGATGCGTGCACGAACGCGTACGTCGGGGCGTGGATCCTGTCGCAGAACATCCGCCAGCTCGGCCCCAACTGGAACGCGATCGGCGCGTACAACTCCGCGTCGCCCGACAAGCGCCTCGCCTATGCGCGCAAGGTCTATGATGCAATCCGGACCATGCCGGATTCGCCGGATACTCCCATGCCCATCCTTCCCCCCTCCTTCACGCCGCCGCAACAGGCGCAGACGTACAACCCGTTCGCGAGCCTGAGCGTGTCGGCGCCGCCCGTCACGCGCGCGCGGACGATCTCGCCGGCCTCGCCGCCGGCGCCGCCGCAGGGGGGCCCCGCCGGCCCGGCCGGTACGTACAACTTCGGATGGACGGTCACCGGCGCCGATCAGGCCAAGCCGACCCAGGTGTTCGACGACGGTGCGCGGGTCTACGTGCAGTTCAGCGACATGAAGCACGTGCCGGCGATCTTCACCGAGACGTCGGCCGGGCGCGTGCTGATGTCGTGGGAGCTGCAGTTTCCGTATGCCGTCGTGACGCGTCCCGCGCAAACGTTGATCTTCCAGCTCGGGCCGTTCGAAGCGCGCGCGCAGCGCAGTTCGGCGGCCGCAGGTATGACCGCGCAGGCCGGGACGGCGGGCACGGCGACGGCCGGCGCATCGGCCCCGGCATCGAAGAAACCGGCCGGTGCGGCAGCAAATGCCGCGACGAACACGGCAGCCAATACGACAGCGAAACGCACCGCCTCGGCCGATGCGCTGTGGTACGT
>NZ_JACFYV010000275.1:0-7863 GCF_016759955.1 Burkholderia sp. KCJ3K979 | reverse complement strand
GTGTCGGCCCGTGCGGCGACAGGTCGTGGCGTGGGCGTGGCCGGAACGTGGGCTGGCAGCGGCGCGGCGGAGGCACCGGCCGAAGCCGTTTGCGCGATGTCGCCGGAGGTCGCCGCGCCGGCCTTCGCGCCCGCCAGTTGGGCGCGCAGCACGTCGAGTTCGCGCGTGAGCGTGTCGACGGTTGCCTCGAGGCGGGCGACGCGATCGGCGAGCGGTAATGGGGTCGGCGGCGGCGTCGCGGAGATCGCGAACGCGTCGGCCGCGGCCCGCTGGTTTTGCTGCTTGCGTTGCCGCAGCGCGTGCCCGATGCAGAATCCGACGGCTGCCCCGAGCAGCGAGCCGCTCCCGGCCGAGAAATCCCCGATCAATGCGGCGATGCTGCCCACGATGAAACCGATTACGGCGAATGCCCAGTTCAACGCCTTGCTCCCTCTCACTGTCGTTATCGTCCTTCGATCGCGGCTCGCACCGGATCGAGGCGGTTTCAGCACGGCCGGCAGGCGACCCGGCATGCGCGCGTCGTGCGGCTGAGCCTGCGTGCGAAGGGCTCGCGGCAACGTCGCGATCGGCGTGTTTGCGGCGAATGTATCACAGCGTCCGTGCGCCGATTCCCGGGTTTGACGCGGTATCGCGGCGTGCGCCGTCCGGTGTCGCCATCCGGTTTTTTGCACGGTCATGCTTTTTATTGGCGAATGCGGCGCGCGCTTTCGTCTGAATAGATCGGCGCCGGAACGGACGTGAACTTGTCGTAAAGCGACGCGTGCCGGAGGCGGCCTGGCGCAAAACCTCATGTGCCGTTTGGCGCGTTGCTGCGCACAAGGCCGCCGGGTGATGCCCGTCGTTGCTGGCCGTGCGCGTTTTGCGCCGCCGCAATCGGCTGCGCGGCCCGCCCGGCGGGGCTGCCGGCCGTGTCGTATTTGCGCAAGCGTTTGTCGTAATTCGTCGGCAGGCCGGGGTTTTTTCTGGCAACTATGTAGGCACGCTATGACAAGCGCGAGTCCCCGCTACACGAGGAGAAGGTTTCGATGGATGCCCCCAAGGTTGTGGTCGAAGGTCTGTGCAAGGTGTTTGGAAGCAATCCGCAGCAGGCGCTCGACATGCTCGCCGCCGGCGCGACGAAGGACGATGTGCTCAAGCGCACCGGCCAGGTCGTCGGCGTGCACAACGTCTCCTTCGATGTGCAGGAAGGCGAAATTTTCGTGCTGATGGGCCTGTCCGGCTCCGGCAAGTCCACGCTGATCCGCCTCGTGAACCGGCTGGTCGATCCGAGCGCCGGCAAGGTGCTGATCGACGGGCTCGACGTCGCGTCGGCGCGCCGCTCGGCGCTGACCGCGCTGCGCCGCAAGGACATGAGCATGGTGTTCCAGTCGTTCGCGCTGATGCCGCATCGCACCGTCGTGTCGAATGCCGCGTTCGGGCTCGAAGTCGGCGGCATGGGCAAGAAGGAGCGCGAGCGCCGTGCGATGGAAGTGCTCGAGCAGGTCGGTCTCGCGCCGTTCTCGCACAAGCTGCCGTCCGAGCTGTCGGGCGGGATGCAGCAGCGCGTCGGCCTCGCCCGCGCGTTGGCCGTGAACCCTTCGCTGATGATCATGGACGAGGCGTTCTCCGCACTCGATCCGCTCAAGCGCCGCGAAATGCAGGACGTGCTGCTGCAACTGCAGAAGGAGCAGCGCCGCACGATCATGTTCGTGTCGCACGATCTCGAGGAAGCGCTGCGCATCGGCAACCGCATCGCGATCATGGAGGGCGGCCGCCTCGTGCAGGTCGGCACGCCGCAGGACATCATCGCGAACCCGGCCGACGATTACGTGCGCGCGTTCTTCGACGGCATCGACACCAGCCGCTACCTCACCGCCGGCGACCTGATGCAGACCGGCGCGGTGCCGCTCGTATCGAAGTGCGATGCCGCGAACGTCGCGGCTTCGCTGAACGGCAGCGCCGAATACGCGTTCGTGCTCGACGCCGCACGCAAGATTCGCGGCTTCGTCACGCGCGAGGCGCTCGGCCAGGACACGCCGTCCGTGCGGCCGATCGAAAGCATCCGGCGCGATGCGTCGCTCGAACATGTCGTCGCGCGCGTGGTCGCGAGCCCGAATGCACTGCCCGTCGTCGACGACGACGGCTGCTACTGCGGCTCGGTCGATCGTGCGCTCATCCTGAAGGCCATCACGCGTTCGCGAGGCTCCCATGTCTGAAATGATTCCGCTCGGTACCTGGGTCGACCAGTCCGTTCACTACCTGCTCGACCACGACGCGAAGACGTTCGACGCGATCGGTCAAGCGATCGAAGGGCTCGCGGCGTTCGTCGAGCATGGCCTGCAGGCGATCCCGATGTGGCTGATGATGGCGATCTTCATCGGCGTCGGGCTGTGGCGGGTGGGCTGGCGCTTCGCGCTGTTCACCACGCTGTCCCTGCTGCTGATCTTCGCGACGGGCTTCTGGGATCAGACGGTCATCACGCTCGGCCTCACGCTGTCGTCGACGATCATCAGCCTCGTGCTCGGCATTCCGCTCGGCATCTGGGCCGCGAAGAGCAAGTGGGTCGCCGCGATCGTGCGCCCGATTCTCGACCTGATGCAGACGATGCCCGCGTTCGTCTACCTGATTCCGGCCGCGATGCTGTTCGGTCTCGGCCGCGTGCCGGGGATCCTGTCGACGGTGATCTTCGCGATGCCGCCCGCGGTGCGTCTCACGAGCCTCGGCATCCGTCACGTGAACCGCGAGATTGTCGAAGCCGGCCAGGCGTTCGGCTGCACGCCGTGGCAGCTGCTGTACAAGGTGCAGTTCCCGAACGCGCTGCCGTCGATCATGCAGGGCGTGAACCAGACGATCATGATGGCGCTGTCGATGGTGATCATCGCGTCGATGGTCGGCGCGGGCGGCCTCGGCAACGACGTGCTCGCGAGTATCCAGCGCCTCGACATCGGCCTCGGCTTCGAGAGCGGCCTGTCGGTCGTGCTGCTCGCGATCATTCTGGACCGCATCACCGAAAGCTTCGGCCGCGCACCGGGCACCGTGAAGGCGCCGCTGTTCTCGGGCCTCAAGCAGCTGTTTCGCGTGAAGGCCGCGCCCGCGCAGGCCTGATCTTCGGCGGCCAGGAGCGACCTGGCCGCACACCCTGAATGGATAACGGTTCCCGCGGCTTCGGCCGCGGGGCTGGCCCCCTGCAACCTCCTCTAGGGTCTGTTTCCAGATGGAACGCACATGCGAATGCCCGAAATCGCTCGCAGGGCAAGAAGTGAGGAGCGCCGTTTGGCCGAGCCAAACAAGCGACGAGCGACGCCGCCATGCGGGCGATTTCGGGCATTCCCGTGGAATACATTTCAAGTTTGGGGTTGCCACGAGAACGGCCGCTCGCCGCGTTGCACTCCTTGCGAATACGCTGAGTATTCGCGGCGTCGCGCGCCTCGCGAGCAGCCGTTCTCGTGGCAACGCATGTGCGTTCCATCTGGAAACAGACCCTAGGAGACCGATGTGACGTCCGCCGTCGCTGTCGCGCCCGCCGCCTGCGTTTCACCGGTTTCGTCCCTCGCCCATTTCGGCTTCCTGACGCTGCCGAACTTCTCGATGATCGCGTTCTCGAGCGCGGTCGAAGTGCTTCGGATGGCGAACTACGTCGGGCGGGCGGATCACTACAAGTGGTCGATCTACTCGCTCGACGGCGCGCCCGCGCATGCCAGCAACGGCATCGCGGTGCGGCCCACGCAGGCGCTCGACTACGACAACCTGCCCGACGTGATGATCGTGTGCGGCGGCATCCGCATTCGCGACGTGGTCGACGAGGGCGCGCGCGATACGCTCGCGGCGCTCGCCGAACGCGGGCTGCCGCTCGGCGGCATCTGCACGGGCGCCTATGCGCTGATGTCGACCGGCTTGCTCGACGGCTATCGCTGCACCGTGCACTGGGAAAACCTGTCCGCGCTGCATTCCGAATTTCCGCGAGTGGGCTTCGCCGACGAGCTGTTCGTCGTCGATCGCGACCGGCTGACCTGCACGGGCGGCACCGCGCCGCTCGACCTGATGCTGAACCTCGTCGGCATGCGGTTCGGCCAGCAACTGGCCGCGCAGGTATCCGAGCAGTTCATCCTGGAGCGCATTCGCAGCTCGACCGATACGCAGCCGATTCCGGTCGATGCGCGGGTCGGCTTCTCGCGTGCGGAACTGATCGAGGTCGTGCGGCTGATGGAGGCGAACATCGAGGAGCCGCTGTCGCTCGAGGAGCTCGCGCGGCTCGTGCGGCTGTCGCAGCGGCATCTGCAGCGCATGTTCAAGGTGTACCTGAACGTATCGCCGACCCACTACTACCTGACGCTGCGCCTGAAACGCGCCCGCGACCTGCTGCGCACGACGGATGCATCGATCGCACGCGTGACGACGGTCTGCGGCTTTCATTCGCCGTGTCATTTCAGCAAGGCATACCGCGCGCAGTTCGGCCATGCGCCGAGCTACGAGCGCCGGCTGCCCGGGCGCTGAACCGCGGCAATCCGTCGGTCCGCGACGTCGCCGGGATCGCGGCGCGCGGCTTCAATAAACGATCCCGCATTCAAGCAAACGACATCACTTTGAGGAGAAGCAAGATGAAGCGCCTATTGATCGCAGCGGTGTGCGGGATCGGGGTGACCGCGCCGATGTCGGCCGTTTATGCGGCCGATCCGCCCGTGTGCAAGAACGTGCGCTTCGCCGATGTCGGCTGGTCCGACATCGCGGCGACCACGGGCCTCGCGTCGACGATGCTGCAGGGGCTCGGCTACAACCCGACGAAGACGATCGCCTCGGTGCCGATCACGTTCGCGGGGATCAAGAGCAAGCAGATCGACGTGTTCCTCGGCTACTGGTCGCCGACGATGGACCCGATCATCCAGCCGTTCACGAAGGCCGGCACGATCAAGGTGCTCGCGACGCCGAACCTGACCGGCGCGAAATACACGCTCGCGGTGCCCGACTACGTGTACCAGGGCGGCCTGAAGTCGTTCGCGGACATCCAGAAGTACGCGGACAAGCTCAACGGCAAGATCTACGGGATCGAGCCGGGCAACGACGGCAATGCGCTGATCAAGAAGATGATCGACGGCAACCAGTTCGGCCTCGGCAAGTTCAAGCTGGTCGAGTCGAGCGAGGCCGGGATGCTGGTCGAAGTGAATCGCGCGGCCCGCGACAAGCAGTGGATCGTGTTCCTTGGGTGGGAACCGCATCCGATGAACGTGCAGATGAAGATCGACTACCTGACCGGCGGCGACGATGTGTTCGGCCCGAACTACGGCGAAGCGAAGGTGCTGACGGCAACCCCGCCCGATTACGCGCAACGCTGCCCGAACGTCGCGAAGTTCGTGTCGAACCTGCAGTTCACGACGTCGATCGAGAACCACGTGATGGTGCCGATCATGAACAAGCAGGACCCGAACAAGGCTGCCGCCGACTGGCTGAAGGCGAACCCGCAAGCGCTCGACAAGTGGCTGGCCGGCGTGACGACGCTCGACGGCAAGCCGGGCCTGCCGGCGGTGAAGGCGTACCTCGGCGTGCATTGAACGTGACGTGTCGGGCCGTGCGGATGCGGCGCGAAGCCTGACGTGAATTTTCGAGCCGGCGCAAGCAGGATGACCTGCTTGCGCCGGCTTTTTGCTGCCCGCTTCACGCTTGGCCCGACGGTCGCCGGACGATGCGCTAGACTGCTCGATCCCCGATCGAGGAAACGACGATGACCCGCAACCCGCTTGATGCATCCGGACGGCAACACGCAGCCGGCACGCGGCCGAACAACCCGTCGGCTTCGGTCGGCGCACGCAGCAACCGGACGATGCTTAACATCGGCCATTCACTCGCATGAAGCGCATCGAGCAAGTCGTGCTCGCCGCCGATCTCGCGGGCACGGCGGTGTTCGCGATCGAGGGCGCCAATGCGGCGATCGGCGCCGGCCTCGACCTGTTCGGGGTGATGGTGCTGTCGCTCGTCGTCGCGCTCGGCGGCGGCGTGATTCGCGACCTGTTGATCGGCGCGCGCCCGCCGAGCGCCGTGAGCGACTGGCGTTATCCGGCGCTCGCGTTCGCTGCCGGGCTGTTCGCCTTCGTGTTTCATGCGCGGGTCGCGTCGTTCTCGCCGTCGCTGCTGACGGCGCTCGACGCGGCCGGCCTCGCGCTGTTCGCGGTTGCGGGCGCGGTGAAGGCGCTCGAATTCCGCGTCCATCCGTTCATTGCCACGCTGATGGGCGCCGTGACCGGCTGTGGGGGCGGCGTGGTGCGCGATCTGCTGCTTGCGCGGATTCCCGTCGTGCTGGTCACGGACATCTACGCGAGCGCGGCACTGCTCGGCGCGGTCGTCGTCGTGTCGTGCCGGCGACTCGGTTGCCCGCCCGTCGTCGCGGCCGTGCTGGGCGGCATCGCGTGCTTTGCGCTGCGGATGGCGGCGGTACGCTTCGGCTGGCAGTTGCCTAAAATCGCCGTGGGGGCATAGGCGCCCGGCTCACGACTGCTTCGTCGCCGCCGGCACGTCGAACACGCGGTCGAACGCCCACTGGAACACGAACGCGTAGCAGAAGAAGAACGCGAACAGCCCGATATCGACGACGAACGCGTCGAACCACGAGATGTCGAGCCACCCCGACACGACCGGCACGAGGATGAAGATCAGCCCGCCCTCGAATCCGGTGGCGTGCAGTATGCGCCGCCCGAGCGTACGCGCCGGCTGCCGGCGCGACGCTTCCCAGCGCTCGAACAGCGCGTTGAAGATCAGGTTCCACAGCATCGCGATCGCCGACATCGTCGCCGACAGCGCGCCTGAATAGACGAGATCCTGCTTGAAGATCGCCGCGATCACGGGCGAAATGCAGGAAATGGCGATCGCTTCGTAGAGCACCGCCTGCGTGATCCTGCGCGGTAGGCCTTGCACGGGTTCCTCCGGTTCGAGGGCAACCGCCGCGGCGCCATGCCGCGACGTCCCGCAAGGCTAGCCGCGTTGCGCACCCGCTTCAATTCACCTAATCTCACCCCGATTGAATCGAATTCAACCCGGCCGCATCTGGCGCGCGAGGCCCCGTGTTCTCGAAAATTCCCCTGACCGCATTGCGTGTATTCGAAGCGTCGGCACGGCTCGGCACGTTCAAGGCCGCAGCCGATGAACTGTCCGTGACGCCGGCCGCCGTGTCGCACCAGATCAAGTCGCTCGAGAGCCGCGTCGGCGTGCTGCTGTTCGAGCGCGGCGCGGGCGGCGTGCGGCTGACGGAAGAAGGCGAGCGGCTGTTTCGCGCGAGTCACGATGCGTTGCTGGCGTTGAGTCGCGGGCTCGATGCGGTGCGTCCGGATGCGGCCGACGAGCGTGCGCTCGTGCTGACCACCACGCCCGCCTTTGCGGCGATGTGGCTGATTCCGCGTCTCGGCGCGTTTCGGCGCGTCGATCCGCATCTGCACATCAAGGTCGAAACGGGCAACGCGCTCGTCGATCTCGAACGGGATGCACGGATCGATCTCGCGATTCGCGCGACGTCGCGAAAGTTTCCCGCGCTGCACGAGATTGCGTTGATCGACGAATATTTCGGTGCGTATGCGGCCGTCGGGTTCGACGCGCATCGAACCGACGAGCCGCTCGACCTGATCGAGACCGTGTGGGATACGCCGCTGCCCGTGTCGGTCGATTGGGCTTCGTGGTGCCGCGCGGCGGGCCGGGAAGCGTGGCTCGAACGCGCGGTGTTTCGCCATTACGACGACGAGCATTACGCGTTGCAGGCCGTGCTACACGGGCAGGGTATCGCGCTGCTCAGCTCCGTGCTGGCCGCCGAGCATGTCGAGCGCGGTGCGTTGAAGCCGATCGAGCCCGCGGTGCGGCTCGCCGGTGCGCGCTTCGTCGCGCTGTGCCGGCCGGGGCGGGAGCGCG
>NZ_JACFYV010000274.1:0-7946 GCF_016759955.1 Burkholderia sp. KCJ3K979 | reverse complement strand
CGTCGCCACGGCGCTCCAGGCCGTGCCGGGCGTGCGCGACGCACGCGTCGCCGTGTCGCAGGAGATCGTCGCGCATACGGTGCAGCGCGGCGTGAAGCTGTTGCCGAATGTGAAGAACATCGTCGCGGTCGCGTCGGGCAAGGGTGGCGTCGGCAAGAGCACGACGGCTGTCAACCTCGCGCTTGCGCTCGCCGCGGAAGGCGCGTCGGTCGGCATTCTCGACGCCGACATCTACGGCCCGTCGCTGCCGACGATGCTCGGCATCCACGGCCAGCGCCCCGAGTCGCCGGACAACCAGTCGATGAACCCGCTCGTCGGCCATGGGCTGCAGGCGAACTCGATCGGCTTCCTGATCGAGGAAGACAACCCGATGGTGTGGCGCGGCCCGATGGCGACGTCCGCGCTCGAGCAGCTGCTGCGCCAGACCAACTGGCGCGAGCTCGACTACCTGATCGTCGACATGCCGCCCGGCACGGGCGACATCCAGCTCACGCTCGCGCAGCGCGTGCCCGTCACCGGCGCGGTGATCGTCACGACGCCGCAGGACATCGCGCTGCTCGACGCGAAGAAGGGACTGAAGATGTTCGAGAAGGTCGGGATTCCGATCCTCGGCATCGTCGAGAACATGAGCATCCACATCTGCTCGAACTGCGGCCACGAGGAGCACATCTTCGGCGCCGGCGGGGCGGAACGGATGGCGAAGGATTACGACGTGAACGTGCTCGGCAGCCTACCGCTCGACATCGCGATCCGCGAGCGGGCCGACAGCGGCACGCCGACGGTCGCGGCCGAGCCGGACGGTGCGCTCGCGCGTCGCTACCGCGACATCGCGCGCGGGGTCGCGCTGGCGATTGCCGAGCGATCGCGCGACATGACGTCGAAGTTCCCGTCGATCGTTGTTCAAAATACGTAAAACCCTTGCGGGGCGGGGCCTCACGCTGTTTACGGCGCCGCGAGGCGCGGTATCATGGCGACTTTTCCCGGGTCCCTTTACCCGCCCGGCGCGGCCGTCGTGTCAAACGGCCGCCAGCCGGCATGAGGATCGAATGAAACAACGACATCACGGCGTGCGCGCCGGCCGCGCGCGGCGCGCGCTGCTGGCCGCCGCCGCGCTGGGCCTGCTGGCCGGCTGTACCTCCTTTTCCTCGTCGCACGAAAAACGGGCCGACGCGCAACTGCAGCCGACGGTCGGCGCGCAGGCGCGCGGCGCGGTGACGTTCGTCGAGCGCCCGGACGGTGTGCAGGTCACCTACAATCTGGTCGGCCTGCCGCCGAACAGCGATCACGCGCTGCAGGTGCACGAGCGCGGCGACTGCAACGCGGGCGACGGCTCGAGCGCCGGCCAGGTGTTCGCGCCGGCCGCCGACCGGCTGCGCGCCGGCGCGCGCGTCGCCGGCGATCTCGGCAACATCCATGCGGATGCGAACGGCGTCGCGGCCGGCTTCATCGTCGCGCCCGATCTGGCCCTCGACGGCGTGCGCTCGGCGATGAACCGCGCGGCGCTGGTGCACCGCGACTCGAGCGACCCGGCGTTTCCGCAGCATGGCGCGGGGCCCGCGCTGGCCTGCGGCGTGATCCGTTGACGGCCGCCGCGTGCGTGAGCCGATGATCGCGTAAAATGTCCGCCTTTCCCGGCCGCCGCCCTGCGCGAGCGGCCTTCCCCTGACCGTCACGCAGCGTTTCCAGGCGCCCCGATATGAGCATCAAGTCCGACAAATGGATTCGGCGCATGGCCGAAGAGCACAAGATGATCGAGCCGTTCGTGCCCGATCAGGTCCGCGCGTCCGAGGACGGCCGCCGGATCGTCAGCTACGGCACGTCGAGCTACGGCTACGACATCCGCTGCGCGGACGAATTCAAGATCTTCACGAACATCAACTCGACGATCGTCGATCCGAAGAACTTCGACGAGGGTTCGTTTGTCGATTTCAAGGGCGACGTGTGCATCATCCCGCCGAACTCGTTCGCGCTGGCCCGCACCGTCGAATATTTCCGCATTCCGCGCACCGTGCTCACCGTCTGCCTCGGCAAGTCGACCTACGCGCGCTGCGGGATCATCGTCAACGTGACGCCGTTCGAACCCGAGTGGGAAGGCTACGTCACGCTGGAATTCTCGAACACCACGCCGTTGCCCGCGAAGATCTACGCGAACGAAGGCGTCGCGCAGGTGCTCTTCTTCGAAAGCGACGAGGTGTGCGACGTGTCGTACGCCGATCGCGGCGGCAAGTATCAGGGGCAGCGCGGTGTCACGCTGCCGAAAACCTGATCTGGTTGCATAACGTCTCACCAGTTTCCGGGTGACCGCTGCGCGTGACGCGCCGCGGTCGTTCTTTTTGGAGAATCGCCCATGAAGTTTCGTTTCCCCGTCGTCATCATCGACGAAGATTTCCGCTCCGAGAACATCTCGGGCTCCGGCATCCGGGCGTTGGCCGAAGCGATCGAGAAGGAGGGCGTCGAAGTCCTCGGCCTCACGAGCTACGGCGATCTGACGTCGTTCGCGCAGCAATCGAGCCGCGCGTCGTGCTTCATCCTGTCGATCGACGACGACGAACTCATGCTCGGCGAAACCGGCCCGGACGGCGAGCTGCCCGAGCTCGCGACCGCGATCATCGAGCTGCGCGCGTTCGTCACCGAAGTGCGCCGCCGCAACGCGGACATCCCGATCTTCCTGTACGGCGAGACGCGCACGTCGCGCCATCTGCCGAACGACATCCTGCGCGAGCTGCACGGCTTCATCCACATGTTCGAGGACACGCCGGAGTTCGTCGCGCGCCACATCATCCGTGAAGCGAAGGTCTATCTCGACTCGCTCGCGCCGCCGTTCTTCAAGGAACTCGTCAAGTACGCGGACGAAGGCTCGTACTCGTGGCACTGCCCGGGCCACTCGGGCGGCGTCGCGTTCCTGAAGAACCCGCTCGGCCAGATGTTCCACCAGTTCTTCGGCGAGAACATGCTGCGCGCGGACGTCTGCAATGCGGTGGACGAACTCGGCCAGTTGCTCGACCACACCGGCCCGGTGGCGGCGTCCGAGCGCAATGCGGCGCGCATCTTCAGCGCCGATCACCTGTTCTTCGTGACCAACGGTACATCGACGTCGAACAAGATCGTCTGGCACGCGACGGTCGCGCCCGGCGACATCGTGCTGGTCGACCGCAACTGCCACAAGTCGATCCTGCACGCGATCACGATGACGGGCGCGATCCCCGTGTTCCTCACGCCGACGCGCAACCATTTCGGCATCATCGGGCCGATCCCGCGCGACGAATTCAAGCCGGAGAACATCCGCAGGAAGATCGAGGCGAACCCGTTCGCGCGCGAGGCGATGCGCCAGAACCCGGACATGAAGCCGCGCATCCTGACGATCACGCAGAGCACGTACGACGGCGTGGTGTACAACGTCGAGATGATCAAGGACCTGCTCGGCGACCTGCTCGACACGCTGCACTTCGACGAAGCATGGCTGCCGCACGCGACGTTCCACGATTTCTACCGCGACATGCACGCGATCGGCGACGGCCGTCCGCGCACGGGCGCGCTCGTGTTCGCGACCCACTCGACGCACAAGCTGCTCGCCGGCATCTCGCAGGCGTCGCAGATCGTCGTGCAGGATTCGGAGAACCGCACGTTCGACAAGCACCGCTTCAACGAGGCGTACCTGATGCACACGTCGACGAGCCCGCAGTACGCGATCATCGCGTCGTGCGACGTCGCGGCCGCGATGATGGAGCCGCCGGGCGGCACCGCGCTCGTCGAGGAATCGATCGCCGAGGCGATCGACTTCCGCCGCGCGATGCGCAAGGTCGACGCCGAGTACGGCGACGACTGGTTCTTCAGCGTGTGGGGCCCGGACAACTTGTCCGAGGAAGGCATCGGTTCGCGCGAGGACTGGATGCTGAAGCCGAACGACCACTGGCACGGCTTCGGCCCGCTCGCGGAAGGCTTCAACATGCTCGACCCGATCAAGGCGACGATCATCACGCCGGGGCTCGACGTCGACGGCGAGTTCGGCGAGACCGGCATTCCGGCCGCGATCGTCACGAAGTACCTGGCCGAGCACGGGATCATCGTCGAGAAGACCGGCCTGTACTCGTTCTTCATCATGTTCACGATCGGCATCACGAAGGGCCGCTGGAACTCGATGGTGACCGAGCTGCAGCAGTTCAAGGACGACTACGACAACAACCAGCCGCTGTGGCGCGTGCTGCCGGAATTCGTCGCGCAGCATCCGCGCTACGAGCGCGTCGGCCTGCGCGACCTGTGCACGCAGATCCACGACGTGTACCGCGCGAACGACATCGCCCGCCTGACGACTGAGATGTACCTGTCGGACATGGAGCCGGCGATGAAGCCGTCGGACGCGTTCGCGAAGCTCGCGCACCGCAAGATCGACCGCGTGCCGCTCGACGAGCTCGAAGGTCGCGTGACGAGCATCCTGCTCACGCCGTACCCGCCGGGCATTCCGCTGCTGATTCCGGGCGAGCGCTTCAACAAGACGATCGTGAACTACCTGCGGTTCGCGCGCGACTTCAACGAGCGTTTCCCGGGCTTCCACACCGACATCCATGGCCTCGTCGCGGAAGAGGTGAACGGCCGCGTCGAGTACTTCGTCGACTGCGTGCGCGACTGATGGCGGCGCACGGACGATTCCGGACGATGCGCGCGGCGCTGGCCGCGCTCGTCGTCTGGACGGCAGGATTGGCGGGGCTCGCGGGCGCGGGCGTCGCCCACGCGGAAGTCGCGGCGGCCGACCCGATCGATGTCGCGATGCGGCAATGCCTCGCGCGGCGCGACCGGTCGTCGCCGGCCGGGCAGATCCAGTGCATGGGCGAAGCGCAGCAGCAGTGGCAGGCAGTGATGGACGGCGCGTACCAGCGCCTGTCGAAGGATGCGCCGGCCGACGCGAAGCGCGGCTGGCAGGACAGCCAGCGCCGCTGGCTCACGTGGCGCAAGGACGAAGTGCTGCTGCTGAAGGCCGTGTACGACACGACGCGCGGTACCGCGTATGCGATGTCGAGCGCCGACCTGCAGCTGCAGCCGGTGCGCGATCGCGCGCTGGCGCTGCGCGGGGCGGCCGATCGCTATGCCCCGCCGCCGGCAGCCGTGCCGGTCGCGGCGACGAGCGGTGCGCAGGGCAGTGGCGCGGCCGCGCCGGCTGGCGCCAAGCCGGCGAACGCGTCGCGCGATCCGGCGATCCGCCGCGTGCGGCCGTGCGTGCAGGACGCCGCGTGCGAACACGCGCTGTTCGACCTGAACCGCTATTACCAGAAGCTGCGCCGCAAGATGCCCGCGCATTCGGCCGCGACGCTCGTGCGCGCGCAGCGCGCGTGGGTGGCGTTCCGCGATGCGACGGCGCCGCTCGTCGGCGAGGACGGACGCGTCGACCTGATCGGCGCGCGCATCGCGACGATGAAGCGGCTGTCGGAGACGGCCGGCAACCGGTAAAGGACGCGCCGCTTTCGAGTGGGCGACACGACGAAACGGGCACCCTCGGGTGCCCGTTTTGCATGGCGCGGCGTATTGCCTACGCGGGCCTACGCGGGTTGCGACGTGCCCTGCAGCCCGAACCACGACGGCACGAGCGCGACCGCATCGTCGAGCGACGCGAGCACGTGCAGGCTCAGCGCGACGATCTCGGGCGTCGGCGCCTTCAGGTCGGGCACGGTGACGACGGCAGCACCCGCGCCGGCGGCCGACTGCGCGCCGAAGTCGCTGTCCTCGAACGCGACGCACGCGTGGGCCGGCACGCCGAGACGCTCGGCCGCGAGCCGGTAGACGGCCGGGTCGGGCTTGCCGCGCGCGACTTCGTCGCCGCCCGCGATCGCACGGAAGAACGGCAGCACGCCGACCGCGCCGAGCCGCGCGCGGATCACGTCGCCCGCGGACGACGACGCGACCGCGCACGGAATGCCCGCCCGCGCGAGCGTTTCGAGCAGCGCGAGCGCGCCCGGCTTCAGCGGAAACTTCGGATGGGGTTCGGGCGCGGCGAGTTGCTCGCGCACGCGGATACGCACCGCGTCGAACGTCGCGGGGTCGCCGATCAACCGCGCCAGGATCACCTGGCCTTCGGCGAACGAGCGGCCGACGATCTGCAGGTAGTCGATCTCGGTCAGCACGACGCCATGCGCGTTCGACACGTCGATCCACGTGTTCATGATGGTCCGCTCGGAATCGACGAGCAGGCCGTCCATGTCGAAGAGCGCGGCGGAAAAGGTCATCGGGGGCATCCGTGAAGCGGGAAAGCAGCGGGCGGCGCGAGGGGCGCCCGAATGAAAAACGGACGCCGAAGGCGTCCGTCCGGAACCGCAGGCCGTTACTTGGCCAGCGCGGCGCGGGCAGCCTTGACGGCCGCACGCACCTGATCGGGCGCGGTGCCGCCCGGATGGTTGCGGCTCGCGACCGACCCTTCGAGCGTCAGGTAGCCGAACACGTCGTCGCCGATCAGGTGCGCGACGTTCGGCAGTTCCTGCTTCATCTCGTCGAGCGTCAGGTCGGCGAGGTCGATGCCGCGGTCGTCGCAGATCTTCACCGCGTGCGCGACGGCTTCGTGCGCGTCGCGGAACGGCAGGCCGCGCTTGACCAGGTAGTCGGCGAGGTCGGTGGCGGTCGAGAAGCCCTGCAGCGCGGCCGCGCGCATCGCGTCCGGCTTCACGGTGATGCCGGCGACCATCTCGGCGAAGATCCGCAGCGTGTCGGCGACGGTGTCGACCGTATCGAACAGCGGTTCCTTGTCTTCCTGGTTGTCCTTGTTGTACGCGAGCGGCTGGCCCTTCATCAGCGTGAGGAGCGCCATCAGGTGGCCGTTCACGCGGCCGGTCTTGCCGCGCGCGAGCTCGGGCACGTCCGGGTTCTTCTTCTGCGGCATGATCGAGCTGCCGGTGCAGAAGCGGTCGGCGATGTCGATGAAGCCGACGCGCGGACTCATCCACAGCACGAGTTCTTCGGAGAAGCGCGACACGTGCGTCATCACGAGCGCGGACGCCGCCGTGAATTCGATCGCGAAGTCGCGATCGGACACCGCGTCGAGCGAGTTCGCGCAGATGCCGTCGAAGCCGAGCGTCTTCGCGACCGCGTGACGGTCGATCGGATAGCTCGTGCCCGCGAGCGCGGCCGCGCCGAGCGGCAGGCGGTTCACGCGGGTGCGGCAGTCGCGCATGCGTTCGGCGTCGCGCGTGAACATCTCGACGTACGCGAGCAGGTGGTGGCCGAACGTGACCGGCTGCGCGACCTGCAGGTGCGTGAAGCCGGGCATGATCGTGTCGGCGTTCTGTTCCGCGAGGTCGATCAGCGCGCCGCGCAGGTCGTTCAGCAGGCCGCCGATGCGATCGATCTCGCCGCGCAGCCACAGGCGGATGTCGGTCGCGACCTGGTCGTTGCGCGAGCGGCCCGTGTGCAGGCGCTTGCCGGCATCGCCGATCAGCGCGGTCAGGCGCGCCTCGATGTTCAGGTGGACGTCTTCCAGGTCGAGCTGCCATTCGAATTCGCCGCGCTCGATCTCGCCCTTGATCTGCGCCATCCCGCGTTCGATCGCGGCGAGGTCGTCGGCGCTGATGATCTTCTGCGCGGCGAGCATGTTCGCGTGCGCGAGCGAGCCGGCGATGTCGACGAGCGCGAGGCGCTTGTCGAAAAACACCGACGACGTGTAGCGCTTGACCAGCTCCGACATCGGTTCCGAGAAGCGGGCCGACCAGGCCTCGCCCTTTTTGTGCAGTTGGGACGTCATGGCGATTCTTCGAAGGGGAGTTGGGCGGCCGTGAGCCGCCGAGGGAATCCCGCGATTCTAACATTCGCGGGCCGGCCGACCGCCGCCCGCGCGGGGCCGGCGCGCTTGTATGTTCAGTACTGACCAGTACGGTAAAGTCTGGTGGTAGCCAGACGAGACCGTGCAGTTTGCCCCGCGCTTGGGTGTTGGAGCCCGTGACTGAGTACAAAACGCACGGTTGCCGTGC
>NZ_JACFYV010000273.1:0-7951 GCF_016759955.1 Burkholderia sp. KCJ3K979 | reverse complement strand
GGACCAGCCAGCCGACCCGACCGCCGCATCCGTCGCACCTTCGACGACCGAAGCGCAGCACGCGTCGCTGATGCAGAACGCGATCAGCGCGCTCAACAGTCTCGACATGCCGCTGCCGCCGCGGACGGCGGACGAGCCATCGTCGACGGCAGAGGAACCGTCTGCGCGGGCAGTGCAGTCCGACGGCGATAAAATCGCAACTAACGGTCAATTCGCGCAGCGCCCGCCAACGGGCGCGAGTGAACCGGCACCGGAACATCCCGCCAACCAGGACGACGAGTTCGATTGGGACCCGGACGCAGCGACGCCCGCCAGCCAAGCTGGGAGCCCGCCCGTGACGACATCGCTGCCGCCGCTCGGCGGCGCGCAGTTCGGCGCGCTTAAGCTCGACTTCGACCTCGACTTGCCATCGACACCGGGCGCCGCGCTGCCCGCGCTCACCCCGAACGAGCTCGCGCGCATCGCCCGCAACAAGCTCGACCTCGCGGCCGAATACGTCGAACTGGGCGACCTGTCCGGCGCACGGACGCTGCTGCAGGAAGTGATCGACGCGAACGACGCCGCGACCCGCGACGATGCACGCGCGCTGCTCGCGAAACTGGCGGACGAGGCGTGATGCGGATCGCGCTGGGCATCCAGTACGACGGCGCGGCGTTCTGCGGCTGGCAGGCGCAGCCGCACGGGAAGACCGTGCAGAACCGGCTCGAACACGCGCTGGCCGAATTCGCACGGGTGCCGCTGCACACGACGGTGGCGGGGCGGACCGATACCGGCGTGCACGGACTCGGGCAAGTCGTGCATTTCGACACCGATCTCGAGCGCGAGGTGTTTTCGTGGGTGCGCGGCACCAACGCGTTCCTGCCGCCGACCGTGTCGGTGCAATGGGCGAAGCCGATGCCGGACACGTTCCATGCGCGTTTTTCGGCGTTCGAGCGCACCTACTACTACGCGCTGTACGTGCATCCGGTGCGTTCGCCGATGTTGGCCGGACGCGCCGGCTGGATCCACACGCCGCTCGACGACGACGCAATGCGCGCCGCCGCCGCGCATTTGATCGGCGAGCACGACTTTTCGTCGTTCCGTTCGTCGGAATGCCAGTCGAAGACGCCGGTCAAACACCTGTATCAGATCGATGTGCGGCGCGCGGGGCATTTCATCCATTTCCGCTTCCGCGCGAACGCGTTCCTGCATCACATGGTGCGCAACCTGATGGGCTGCCTCGTTGCGGTCGGGCGCGGCCGCTATCCGGCCGACTGGCTCGCCGACGTGCTGGCCGGGCGCGACCGCAATCTCGCGGCGCCCACGTTCATGGCCGACGGGTTGTACCTCGCCCACGTCGGCTATCCGGCGGAATTCGCCGTCCCGCCCGCGCAGCTCGGCAGCGTACCGTGGAGCAGCGTCTGGGCGGATCTGGACCCACAAACATGACGGAGCACGCCGTGTCTTCTTCGAATTCCGCCGCGGCCGGCCTGGCGCCGCGCACGCGCATCAAGCTGTGCGGGCTGTCGCGTCCCGAGGACGTGCTGCATGCGGCCGCGCTCGGCGCCGATGCGATCGGCCTCGTGTTCTACCCGAAGAGCCCGCGCGCGGTGACGATCGCGCAGGCGGCCGAGCTGGCGAGCCTCGCGCCGCCGTTCGTGTCGGTGGTCGGGCTGTTCGTGAATGCAACCGAAGCCGACATCGAAGCCGTCGTGCGCGACGTGCCGCTCACGGTGCTGCAGTTCCATGGCGACGAGACGCCGGAGCAGTGCGATGCGCTCGGCCGCGCGGCTCGCCTGCCGTGGTTGCGCGCGGTACGCGTCGGCCCCTCGACGCAGCGTGCCGATTTGGTAGAATCGGCTCTTCATTATTCGAAAGCGCGCGGCCTCCTGTTCGACACTTTGGTGCCGGATTACGGCGGTAGCGGCAAGGTCTTCGATTGGTCTCTTATTCCCGCAGAGCTCGCGCGTCGGGCCGTTTTGAGTGGTGGCTTGAACGCGCAAAACGTCGGTGATGCGATCCGCCAGCTGCGTCCGTTTGCTGTCGATGTCTCGAGTGGCATCGAAGTGGAGGGCGAGAAGGGCGTGAAGGATCATGCCCGGATGGCGGCGTTCGTACGCGCGGTGCGCGAAGCGGACGCCGGGTGATGCAAGCCGGTGCGACCCCCAAAGCGGGCGCACCGACCGATCGAGAGAGACACCATGTACAACCTTCCTGATGATCGCGGCCATTTCGGCCCGTATGGCGGCGTGTTCGTCGCCGAGACGCTGATTCACGCGCTGGACGAACTGCGCGCGGCGTATGAAAAGTTCCAGAACGATCCCGACTTCGTCGCCGAATTCGAGCGCGAGCTGAAGTATTTCGTCGGCCGCCCGTCGCCGATCTATCACGCGCAGCGCTGGAGCGAGATGCTCGGCGGCGCGCAGATCTACCTGAAGCGCGAAGACCTGAACCACACAGGTGCGCACAAGATCAACAACGTGATCGGCCAGGCGCTGCTCGCGAAGCGCATGGGCAAGAAGCGCGTGATCGCCGAGACGGGCGCCGGCCAGCACGGCGTCGCGACCGCGACGATCTGCGCGCGCTTCGGGATGGAATGCGTCGTCTACATGGGCTCGGAGGACGTGCGCCGGCAGGCCGCGAACGTCTACCGGATGAAGCTGCTTGGAGCTACGGTCGTGCCGGTCGAATCGGGTTCGCGCACGCTGAAGGACGCGCTGAACGAAGCGATGCGCGACTGGGTCACGAACATCGAAAGCACGTTCTACATCATCGGCACGGTCGCGGGCCCGCACCCGTACCCGATGATGGTGCGCGACTTCCAGCGCGTGATCGGCGACGAGTGCAAGGTGCAGATGCCCGAACTCGCGGGGCGTCAGCCGGACGCGGTGATCGCGTGCGTCGGCGGCGGGTCGAACGCGATGGGCATCTTCTATCCGTACATCGACGATACCTCGGTGCAGCTGATCGGCGTCGAAGCGGCCGGCGACGGCCTCGACACGGGCCATCACGCTGCCTCGCTGATCGCGGGCAGCCCGGGCGTGCTGCACGGCAACCGCACGTACCTGCTGCAGGACGACAACGGCCAGATCATCGAGACGCATTCGGTGTCGGCGGGCCTCGATTATCCGGGCGTCGGTCCCGAGCACGCATGGCTGAAGGACAGCGGCCGCGCGCAGTACGTGCCGATCACCGACGCGGAAGCGTTGAAGGCGTTCCACGACTGCTGCCGGATCGAGGGGATCATTCCCGCGCTCGAGTCGAGTCACGCGATCGCGTATGGCGTGAAGCTTGCGCCGACGTTGCCGAAGGACAAGCTTCTGCTCGTCAACCTGTCGGGCCGCGGCGACAAGGACATGCACACGGTCGCAGAGCGATCGGGCATCGAGCTCTGACCCCGACCGATGCGTGACCTGATCGAAGAGCCGGGCGGCGGCGCCGCGAGCGAGGCGGAGGCGGTTCAGCTCGCCGCTGCCGCGCCGCGCGCGCTGCCGTCCGGTATCGAACTGCACAACCGCGACTTCCTGACCCATGCCGCGTATCTGCCGGATGCGTCGATCGACCTGATCGTCGCCGATCCGCCGTACGGGCTCGGCAAGGACTACGGCAACGATTCGGACAAGCGTTCGGGCGACGATTTCCTCGCGTGGACGCGCGGGTGGCTCGAGCTCGCGATTCCGAAGCTGAAGCCGAGCGGGTCGATGTACATCTTCTGCACGTGGCAGTACGCGCCGGAAATCTTCAGTTTCCTGAAGACGCAGCTCACGATGGTCAACGAGATCATCTGGGACCGGCGCGTGCCGAGCATGGGCGGCACGACGCGCCGTTTCACGTCGGTGCACGACAACATCGGCTTTTTCGCGGTTTCGAAGGCGTATTACTTCGATCTCGATCCGGTCCGCATCCCGTACGACGCCGACACGAAGAAGGCCCGCTCGCGCAAGCTGTTCGAAGGCAGCAAGTGGCTGGAGATGGGCTACAACCCGAAGGACGTCTGGTCGGTCTCGCGCCTGCACCGGCAGCACGCGGAGCGCGTCGATCATCCGACCCAGAAGCCGCTCGAAATCATCGAGCGGATGGTGCTCGCAAGCTGCCCGCCGGGCGGCCGCGTGCTCGATCCGTTCATGGGCAGCGGCACGACCGCGGTGGCCTGCGCACGGCAGGGGCGCGACTTCGTCGGCTACGAGATCAACGAAAGCTATTGTGCGATCGCGCACGAGCGCGTGAGCGCGCTCGCCGCGCCGGCGTGCGCGTGAATCGCGCCGCCGCATCGCCGCATGCATCTAGGAAAAATTGCCATGTCCCGTATTCAGCAGACCTTCGCCGCGCTCGCCGAACAAGGCCGTAAGGGCCTGATCCCGTTCATCACCGCCGGCGACCCCGATCCCGCGAAAACCGTCGAATTCATGCACGCGCTCGCCGCGGGCGGCGCGGACGTCATCGAACTCGGCGTGCCGTTCTCGGACCCGATGGCCGACGGCCCCGTGATCCAGCGCTCGTCGGAACGCGCGCTCGCGCGCGGCGTCACGTTGAAGAGCGTGCTCGCCGACGTGAAGCGTTTTCGCGAAACCGACCTCAAAACCCCCGTCGTGCTGATGGGCTATGCGAACCCGATCGAACGGATGGGCGTCGACACGTTCGCGGCCGAAGCGCATGCGGCCGGCGTCGACGGCGTGCTGGTGGTCGACTATCCGCCGGAAGAGGCGGGCGTGTTCGCCGAGAAAATGCGTGCCGCGCAGATCGATCCGATCTTCCTGCTTGCGCCCACATCGACCGACGCACGCATCGCCGACGTCGGCAAGATTGCGAGCGGCTACGTGTATTACGTGTCGCTCAAGGGGGTGACCGGCGCGGGAAATCTGGATGTTTCGAGCATTGCAGGTAAAATCCCGGCCATCAAGTCGCGCGTGCCGGTTCCGGTGGGCGTCGGCTTCGGTATCCGCGACGCCGAAACGGCGCGCGCGGTGGCCGAAGTGTCGGACGCCGTCGTGATCGGCAGCCGCCTCGTGCAGCTGCTCGAGAGCGCCGCGCCGGAAGGCGCCGCTGCCGCGTTGAAGACTTTCATTGCCGAGCTGCGCGCTGCGCTGGACGGTGCGGGCAACACGGCGCGATAAACACAACACAGGAAGCGGAAACGGGCCGGTTGGCCCGCCCCGCCACGGAACAGGAAACCATACGATGAGCTGGCTCGACAAACTGTTGCCGCCGAAGATCAAGCAGACCGACCCGAAAAGCCGCAAGGGCATTCCGGAAGGCCTGTGGGTCAAGTGCCCGTCCTGCGAGGCCGTTCTCTATCGCAACGACGTGGACGCGAACCTGCACGTGTGTCCGAAGTGCGATCACCACATGCGCATCGGCGCGCGTGAGCGCCTCGACGGGCTGCTCGATCCGGAAGGCCGCTATGAAATCGGCCAGGAAATCGTGCCGGTCGACTCGCTGAAGTTCAAGGACAGCCGCAAGTACCCCGATCGTCTGAAGGAAGCGATGGACGAAACCGGCGAGACCGACGCGATGGTCGTGATGGGCGGGGCGATCCACACGCTGCCCGTCGTCGCGGCCTGTTTCGAGTTCTCGTTCATGGGCGGCTCGATGGGTTCGGTCGTCGGCGAGCGCTTCGCGCGCGGCGCGCAGAACGCGCTGGAGCAGCACGTGCCGTTCATCTGCTTCACGGCATCGGGCGGCGCGCGGATGCAGGAAAGCCTGCTGTCGCTGATGCAGATGGCCAAGACCACCGCGATGCTGACCAAGCTGGCGGAAGCCAAGCTGCCGTTCATCTCGGTGCTGACCGACCCGACGATGGGTGGCGTGTCGGCGAGCTTCGCGTTCCTCGGCGACGTCGTGATCGCCGAGCCGAAGGCGCTGATCGGCTTCGCCGGCCCGCGCGTGATCGAGCAGACGGTCCGCGAAAAGCTGCCGGAAGGCTTCCAGCGCGCCGAATTCCTGCTGAAGACGGGCGCGATCGACATGATCGTCGACCGTCGCAAGATGCGCGACGAGATCGCGCAGTTGCTCGCGCTGCTGCAGCGACAGCCGGCCGACGCGCTGGCTTGACCGGCGCAAGGTTGTGACTCTGCGCGTCGCCTGGCTTCAACGTCAGGCGGCGCGCTTCGTTTTTTGGCGTAGTGGCGGTACCGATCCAGATTTGATCCGATGAGCACTTTTCCCACTCTCGACGCGTGGCTTTCGCATCTCGAACGCGCGCACCCGGTCGGCATCGACATGGGCCTGACCCGTATCGGGCAGGTCAAGGCGGCGCTGCAGCTCGAATTCGCGTGCCCGGTGATCACCGTCGGCGGCACGAACGGCAAGGGTTCGACCTGCGCGTTCCTCGAGACGATCCTCGTGCGCGCGGGCTACAAGGTCGGCTGCCACACGTCGCCGCACCTGCTCGAATTCAACGAGCGCGCGCGCGTGAACGGGCAGAACGTGACCGACGACGAACTGCTGCCGCATTTCGAGGCCGTCGAAGCCGCGCGCACGTCGCTGGCCGAACCTGTATCGCTCACGTATTTCGAATTCACGACGCTCGCGATCCTGCATCTGTTCGCCTCGCGCGGGCTGGATGCGGTGATTCTCGAAGTCGGCCTCGGCGGCCGGCTCGACGCGGTCAACATCATCGATACCGATTGCGCGATCGTCACGAGCATCGACATCGACCACACCGAATACCTCGGCGACACGCGCGAGAAGATCGCGTTCGAGAAGGCCGGGATCTTCCGCGCGGGCAAGCCGGCGATCTGCGGCGATCCGGCCGCGCCGCAGACGCTGATCGACCACGCCGAAGCGATCGGCGCCGATCTGTGGCTGGTCGGCCGCGATTTCCGCTACGAGGCGCAGGCGGGCGCCGAGCGTCAGCAATGGAGCTACCTCGGCCGCGAGAAGCGCTATCCGGCGCTTGCGTATCCGGCGCTGCGCGGCGCGAATCAGCTGATCAATGCGTCGGCCGCGCTCGCCGCGCTCGAGGCGCTGCGCCCGGTGCTGCCGGTATCCGCGCAGGACATCCGGCTCGGGCTGGCCAACGTCGAGTTGCCGGGGCGCTTCCAGGTGCTGCCGGGCAAGCCGGCGATCGTGCTCGACGTCGCGCACAACCCGCATGCGTCGGCCGTGCTCGAGCAGAACCTCGGCAACATGGGCTTCTTCCCGTACACGTACGCGGTGTTCGGCGCGATGCACGACAAGGACATCGACGGCGTGCTGCAGCACCTGAAGGGCGAGATCGACCACTGGTGCGTGACCGACCTGCCGCTGCCGCGCGCGGCCTCCGCGGAGCAGCTCGAAGCCGCGCTGCGCAAGGCCGGCGTGGAGGAGGGGCCCGATTCGAGCGTGACGCGGTACGCGTCGCCCGCGGAAGCGTTTCGCGATGCGCTAAAAAGAGCATCCGAGAATGATAGAATCGTGGTTTTCGGCAGTTTCCATACGGTTGCCGGCGTGCTGGCCTACCGTAAATCGCAGCAACACTGACTGACGGGCAGTTTCGGACTCAGCCATTCATGGGAATTTTCTCGTTCGGCAAGAAAGACGACGACGCGCCCCCGCGGCGCGGCGGTCGCACCGGGGCCTCCCGGAACGTGCGCACGGAGCGCACTGAACGCGTCGAGCGACGCTCGCGCCGCACCGAGCGTCCGGAATCGGATGCACTGCTCCTCGATCCGACCCTTCCAGAAAAGCAACGCGCGCGCCGTCGCCTCGTCGGCGCGATCGCGCTCGTCGTGGCCGCGGTGATCGTGCTGCCGATGGTGCTCGATTCGCACCCGAAGCCGGTCACGGACGACATCGCGATCGACATCCCGAACCGCCCCGCGCATCAGGCGGTCGCGCCGCGCGACGACGATGTGTCCGACGTGCAGGCGGGTGTCGCGCACGACGAACCGCCGGCCTCCGATACGGCCGTTGCGGCCGCACCGGCGCCCGCGCCGAAGGATGCCGCGAAGCCGGCCGCGAAACCCGATACGACCACCACGGCGAGCGTGAC
>NZ_JACFYV010000272.1:0-7967 GCF_016759955.1 Burkholderia sp. KCJ3K979 | reverse complement strand
CCCGCTTCGGACTGCAGCCCGCGCGCGACAGCATCAGCCTCGAGGACGCCCGCTCGCCGTATGCGAACGTGCTCACGGTGCGCGATGCCGATCGCGCGAAGCCGTGGGTCGCGCAGCTCGTCGCCGCGTATCACTCGGACGACGTCGCGCGCTTCATCCTCACGCGTTACCAGGATTCGGTGCGGCGGCCGTGGTAGACACCTACCTGCTCGCGTGCAACGCGTGCGGCCGCTGCTGCAACAGCGCGCCGACGCTGTCGTTGCGCGAACTCTTCCGGCATCGGCATCGCTTCGTCGGCGCGTTGACGATTCGCCGCGTGCCGAAGCGGTGGATCGGCGAACGCTGGCAGGCGGGCGGGCGCGAGCATGTGCTCGACGCGGACGACGTCGCCGCGGCCGACGCGCTGGCGGACCGGCTGTTCCACCGCGGCGGCGGCGTGCAGGGCGAATGGCTCGCGCTGACGCTGCAAGGCTACGACTATCCGTCGCTGGGCCGTTGCGCGGCGCTGGCCGACGATGGCCGCTGCGGCGTGCATGCGAACAAGCCTTCGATCTGCGGTGCGGTGCCGCTCGATCCGATGCTGCCCGACCGGTTGCAGGCACGCGTGCTCGCGGCACGGCGCGACGATGCGGCGTGGCTGGGCGCGAACTGCATCGTCGAAGCGGGGCATGTGCGGTTTGCCGATGAATCGGTGTTTCCGATTCCGCTGGTGACGGCCGGGCAGGTCGCGGATCGCGCGGCGCTCGACGCGCATCGCGAGGCGCTCGTGTTCGAGCGCGCGGTGTGGCGCGACGCCGTGTTCGCGTCGCTGGCCGACGGCGGGCCGGGGGTGAGCCATGCGCTGTCGCGGCTGGCGCCCGGCGGCTACCTGACCGTGTCGATCGTGCCGGTCCTGCTGGCCGTCGCGCAGGTTTCCGCGCATTGCCGCGCGCTGTGCGTCGACTTCATCGACGCCCAACTGGCCTTGATCGGCGCGAACGTCGAAGCGGCACTCGCGCGCCGACAGGCCGCCGACCGGCCCGCGACGCACGAATTGCGTGGCTTCGCGCAGGCGCTGGGACGGGCGCGACAAGCGCTCGCGGCGATGCCGGCACCGGCAGCCACCGTGCATGAAGATGCGCCGCGCATCGACGCGTGGCTCGACGATCGCGCCGACGCCGCGCCGCTCGCCGCCTGACGCTCGCGATACGCCGCGTGTGCCGTACACTTGGCGCTCTTTCAATCGTGGCAGAGCGAGCAGGCATGTACGCATCGACCTTCATTTTCCGTGCCGGGCAGTACGACGACGAATTCCATCGGCTCGATCGGCAGATCGCCGACATGGCGCGCGCGACGCCCGGCTATCTCGGCGAGGAAACGTGGGAGAACGCGGAAGCCGGCCTGATCCAGAACGTCTATTACTGGGAATCCGAGGCGGCGCTGGGGCAGTTGATGCAGCATCCCGCGCATCTCGAGGCCAAGGCGAAGCAGGCGCGCTGGCTGGACGGGTATCGCGTCGTGATTTCGCAGGTGCTTCGCGAGTATGGCGACGGCAAGCTGACGCCGCCGCATGCGGGGCCATCCGCGTAACGGTTGCCGGTCGGTCAGGCGGTCGCGCCGGTTTCTCCCGGCGTGGCCGGTTCTCCCGCCGTGCGCGCCCAGATCGGGAACGTCGCGTTCTGGATCGACGTCTGCGCGTCGATGACCTTGCGGTGATCGATGCCGGGCAGGTCGAGCAGCCGGTCGACCGCCGCCTTCGCGCCTTCGGCATCCTGCGGAAAGGCACACGCGAACTGCTTGTTCGTATCGAACAGAATCCACCAGATATCCGACGCGAACGGCCCCTGGTCGTTGGTCTCGATCATGATCGCGCCGAGGTCGGACAGCGCGATGCCGCGCATCGCCCCGGTCCCGTCGGTCGCTTCGATGCGCGTGTCGGTTGCCGTCACGGTCCAGCCGCTCTGCCGGGCAGGCGGTCGGATCGATGACGGCGCGGCATCCGGTCGAGCCGGGCTGCCGGTGCCGGTCGGCACGGCCCCCGCCGCGGCACCGACGCCGAGGCTCGGCGCACCGTCATCCTGCGAACCGCGCGCATCGATCCACGGCAGCGCGGCGGCGCACACCATTACCGCCATCCATAAGTAGTACCCGGCCCCGAACGTGCGGATCGTTTCGTAGTTCGCATCGGTCGGGACCGTATGCCACCCGAGCGCGAAGACCACGACCACGGCCAGCAGCGCGGACACGGTACGACTCGGCCTGAGCAGCGCGACGACGAGCAGCGGGTTGCCGAGCCATGCGAATTGCAGGTCGAGGATCGCGAGCGGGCCGAGCACCAGCACGGTATAGCCATGCCACCAGTTCACCGCGCCGGCCGCGTTCGGCGGTTCGGCCGCGACGGGCAGCAGCAGCGACGCGACATACAGCGCGACGATCACGACGCGTGCGAGGTTCAGGCGGGGCGAAGCGGAACGAATCTGCATGTTGCCTTCTCGTGGTGCACGATCATGCGAAGCGACGAATGCCGGGCGGCCGGGCCGTCATTCACGGTGCGCGGCGCCGATGCGGCGACGCGTCGAACGCGATTGTGGGCGATTCATGCGGCGATGTCGAACGCGCGTCGTCCGCCGCTGCAAAGTCAAAGCGCTTCGACCAGCAACCGCGTGCTCTTCTCGCAATACTCGTGACATGCTGCACGCGCCGCGATCGACGCGCCGTGCACGAACCGCGGCGCGTCCGCCCGCCGCGACATCGACACGACGATCGACGGCGGCGACGGCTGCAGCGGCAGCTCGACGACTTCGCCGCTTTCGATCAGCGCATCGACGAACAGCACCGGAATCGCGGCGACGCCGAAGCCGTCACGCACCAGTTGCACGATCACCGAGATCGATGGCGAACCGGTGATGCGCGTCTCCGACAGCGGCACGCCGTGCGCATGCGCGAGCGTGCGGACGATGTCCTCCAGCGCGCGATGGGGCGCGGTGCCGCGGCCGTAGGTGAGGATCGGCTGGCGCAGCACCTGCCGCGCGAGGCCCGCGCGGGTATTCGGCAGCAGGCCGGCGCGCGCGATCCAGCGCACCGGGTAGTTCGCGAGCGCGTCGCACACGACAGACGCCTCGTCGCTGCCTTCCACACGGATGATCAGGTCGAGCTCGCCGGCCATCAGCCGGCGCTGCAGCACGACGCTGACGTCCACGGTCAGGTCGATCTCGAGCTCGGGATAGTCGGCCGCGAGCCGCCGCATGTAGTGCGGCAGCCAGCTGTGCACGACCGTCTCGATCACGCCGAGCCGCAGCTTGCCGCGCAGCGCACTCTCGCCGGACGCGGCGGCCTGCAGTTCCTGCGTCGCCTCGACCACGGCTTTCGCATAGCCGAGCAGGTATTCGCCATTCGGCGTGAGCCGGAATTCGCGGCTGTCGCGATCGACGAGTACCGTATGCAGTTCGTCCTCGAGCGCCTTCAGGCGCTGCGAGATCGCGGCCGGCGTCGCGTGCAGCGCCGCCGCGGTCGTGCGGAAGTTGCGCAGCTTCGCGAGCGTGACGAAGGTTTCGAGAAAACGCGTGTTCATGGCGGTCGGGCGAGGCAGTGGATGCGCAGCTTGCCGGCGACGAAAAGTGAACGGGACCGGGGAAAACCCGCAGGTTCGTTAAGAAATTCTATACAACCGGCGCAAAAAAACTCGTTGGCGACAAAATTTTTTCCTTTCTATTCTTCGCCCTATCCGATGACACATCACCGTCATCGCCACGCCATCCCGATCTGCGACCGACTCTCATGACGCCTTCCGAATTCCGTCAATCCGTGCGCCGCGGCGCGTTCCGCGGCCCGACCGCCGGCCATTGCGGCCCGTTTGCCCAGGCGAACCTGGCGATCCTGCCCGACGCGTACGCGCACGATTTCCTGCGCTTCTGCCAGGCGAACCCGAAGGCCTGCCCGCTGCTGGGTGTCGGCGAACCGGGCGCGTTCCGGATCGACGCGCTCGGCGACGATCTCGACATCCGCACCGACGTGCCGAGCTACAACGTCTATCGGGACGGCCGCCTGACCGAGCGCGTCGAGTCGCTCGACGCGCTGTGGCGCGACGATTTCGTCGTATTCGCGATCGGCTGCTCGTTCTCGTTCGAGGACATGCTCGCCCGCGAAGGGATCGGGCTGCGCCACGTCGAGGAGGGTCGCAACGTGCCGATGTACCGCACGTCGATCGCGAACCGCCGCGCGGGGATCTTCGGCGGCCAGCTGGTCGTGTCGATGCGGCCGCTGCGCGGCGCCGACGCGATCCGCGCGGTGCAGATCACGAGCCGGTTCCCGGGCGTGCACGGCGCGCCGATCCATATCGGCGATCCGCGGGCGCTCGGCATCGAGGATCTGAACGCGCCCGAATTCGGCGACGCGGTGACGATCCGCGACGGCGAGCTGCCGGTGTTCTGGGCATGCGGCGTGACGCCGCAAACCGCGCTGATGGACGCGAAGCTGCCGATCGCGATCGCGCATACGCCCGGCCACATGCTGATGACCGACATCACGAATGCCTCGCTGGCCGTGTTCTGACCCGGCCGGCCCACCCGTAAGCGACGTACAGACGACACACCGCACCCCACGCCATTGGATCGGCGCATAACGACAGGAGTACCACCATGGAAAGCAAGACCCTCGCGGCGCCCGCCGCCGAGCCCGCGAGCCGCGAGCGCACCGGCCTGTTCTCGTGGTACGCGGATGCGCAGCCGCGCGAGCGCCGCGCGTTCTGGAGCTGCAAGGTCGGCTACATGCTCGACGGGATGGACACGCAGATGTTGTCGTTCGTGATCCCGACGCTCGTCGCGACCTGGGGCATCTCGCTCGCCGACGCGGGCTTCATCGGCACGATCACGTTGCTCGCGTCGGCGCTCGGCGGCTGGATCGCCGGCATCCTGTCCGACCGGATCGGCCGCGTGCGCACGCTGCAGCTCACGGTGCTGTGGTTCGCGGTGTTCACCGCGCTGTGCGGGCTCGCACAGAATTACCACCAGCTGGTCGCGGCGCGCGCGCTGATGGGCTTCGGCTTCGGCGGCGAATGGACGGCCGGCGCGGTGCTGATCGGCGAAGTGATCCGCGCGCGCGACCGCGGCAGGGCGGTCGGCCTCGTGCAGTCGGGCTGGGCGATCGGCTGGGGGCTGTGCGCGCTGCTGTATGCGCTGCTGTTCTCGGTGCTGCCCGCCGAGCAGGCGTGGCGCGCGCTGTTCCTGGTCGGGCTCGCGCCCGCGCTGCTGGTCGTCGCGATCCGCCGCTATGTGAAGGAGCCGGACGTCTACGAGAAGGAGAAGGCCGCGCAGGCGAAAGTGGCCGACGCGCCGCGCCTCACCGAGATCTTCGCGCCGAAGCTGATCACGACGACGCTGCGCGCGGCGCTGCTGACGACCGGCGCGCAAGGCGGCTACTACGCGATCACGACGTGGCTGCCGACCTTCCTGAAGACCGAGCGGCACCTGACGGTGATGGGCACCGGCGGCTATCTCGCGATGATCATCTTCGGCTCGTGGGTCGGCTACCTGACGAGCGCGTACCTGACCGACCGCCTCGGCCGCAAGCCGAACTTCATCCTGTTCGCGGTCGGCTCGATGGTGATCGCGTTCGCGTACACGTCGCTGAACCTGACCAACGCATCGATGCTGTGGCTCGGTTTCCCGCTCGGCTTCTTCGCATCGGGCATCTTCTCGGGGATGGGCGCGTTCCTCACCGAGCTGTTCCCGACCCGCGTGCGCGGTTCAGGCCAGGGCTTCTGCTACAACGTGGGCCGCGCGATCGGTGCGCTGTTCCCGTTCCTGATCGGCGCGCTGTCGAAGCAATACGGGCTCGGTACGAGCATCGGCATCTTCGCGGTCGCCGCCTACGGCGTGGTGATCGTCGCCGCGCTGACGCTGCCCGAGACTCGCGGCCGCGAACTCGACGCCGCCTGACCGGCGGCAGCGGCGGGGCCGCCGGCCCCGCGTGTTTCCTCCCCTTTCATCGACACCGTGACACGGCGCGCGACGCGCGCCGTGCGGCGGCGCTCGTCCCTCGAATCAACGACGCATCGACCGACATCATGACTGACCGACACCTTTCTCCCGTTCCCTCCGACACCGCGCGCTGGCAATTCTGGATCGACCGCGGCGGCACGTTCACCGACATCGTCGCGCGGCGGCCCGACGGCACGCTCGTCACGCACAAGCTGCTGTCGGAGAACCCCGAGCAGTACCGCGACGCGGCCGTGGCCGGCATTCGCCACCTGCTCGGTCTCGCGGCCGACGAGCCGATCACGCCCGCGCAGGTCGACATGGTGAAGATGGGTACGACGGTCGCGACCAACGCGTTGCTCGAACGCAAGGGCGAACGTACCGCGCTGGCCACGACGCGCGGTTTTCGCGACGTGCTGCGCATCGCTTACCAGAACCGGCCGCGCCTGTTCGATCTCGACATCGTGCTGCCCGACGCGCTGTACGAGACGGTCGTCGAGATCGACGAGCGCGTCGGTGCGCACGGCGACGTGGTTGTGCCGCTCGACGTTCAGGGTGCCGAAGCGTCGTTGCGCCGCGTGTTCGACAGCGGGGTGCGTGCGCTCGCGATCGTGCTGATCCACGGCTACCGCTACACCGCGCACGAACGGATGCTGGCGGAACTCGCACGGCGCATCGGCTTCACGCAGGTATCGGTGTCGCACGAGGTGTCGCCGCTGATGAAGATGGTGTCGCGCGGCGATACGACCGTGGTCGACGCGTACCTGTCGCCGATCCTGCGCCGCTACGTCGAGCAGGTCGCGCACGAGATGCCGGGCGTGAACCTGCAGTTCATGCAGAGCAGCGGCGGCCTCACGCGCGCCGATGCGTTCCAGGGCAAGGACGCGATCCTGTCGGGCCCGGCCGGCGGCATCGTCGGGATGGTGCGTGCGGCGCGCGCGGCCGGCTTCGGCCAGGTGATCGGTTTCGACATGGGCGGCACGTCGACCGACGTGTCGCACTACAACGGCGAATTCGAGCGCGAGTTCGAGACGCAGGTGGCCGGCGTGCGGATGCGCGCGCCGATGATGAGCATCCATACCGTCGCGGCCGGCGGCGGCTCGGTGCTCGGCTTCGACGGCGCGCGGCTGCGCGTCGGGCCCGAATCGGCCGGCGCGAACCCGGGGCCGGCCGCGTACCGGCGCGGCGGCCCGCTGACGGTGACCGACTGCAACGTGATGCTCGGCAAGATCCAGCCCGATCATTTCCCGCGCGTGTTCGGCCCGCATGCGGACCAGCCGCTCGACCGCGACGGCGTGGTCGCGAAGTTCGCGGCGCTCGCCGACGAGATCCACGCGGCGACCGGCCGGCGCGAGACGCCCGAGGCGCTCGCCGAAGGGTTCCTGGAGATCGCGATCGGCAGCATGGCGAACGCGATCAAGAAAATTTCCGTGCAGCGCGGCCACGACGTGTCGCGCTACGTGCTGACGACGTTCGGCGGCGCGGGCGGCCAGCACGCGTGCGGCGTGGCCGATGCGCTCGGGATGACGCAGGTGTTCGCGCATCCGCTCGCCGGCGTGCTGTCCGCGTACGGGATGGGGCTGGCCGACCAGACCGCGATGCGCGAGCGCGCGGTGGAAGCCGTGTTGTCCGACGCATCGCTGCCGGCGCTGAACGCGGCGCTCGACCGGCTCGCCGACGAGGCCATCGGCGCGCTGCTCGAACAGGGCGTGCCGCCGGAGCGGATCGCAACCGAGCGGCGCGTGCACCTGCGCTACCAGGGCACCGATTCGGCGCTCGACGTGCCGGCCGGCAGCGTCGCCGCGATGCAGCAGGCGTTCGAGGCCGCGTACCGGCAGCGCTACGCGTTCCTGATGCCGGGCACGCCGCTGGTGGCCGAACTCGCGTCGGTCGAGGCGATCGGCCGCTCGGACGCGCCGGTCGACATCGCGCCGCTCGCGCCGCGCGAGGCGGGCGCGGCGCCGCAAGCGCACGCGGCCGTGCGCTTTTATTCCGGCGGCCAGTGGCACGACG
>NZ_JACFYV010000271.1:0-7996 GCF_016759955.1 Burkholderia sp. KCJ3K979 | reverse complement strand
AAAGTGAGTCGGGCATTCTTATGGGTGTTCATCCGGCTGGGTTCCTGGAAGGTTGGGTGTTTGGCGACTTCCAGTCTCCCAGACTCAGTCCGGATGAACCATCGATACAACCTATTGAAGCTTCACACCTAGCCGACCTGATTCAGTTCGAACACCGCATCGACGGCCGAGCCGTTCCAGTTGTATTCGAGATAGGCCGCATGCTGGCAGTCGCGCAGCAGCGTCGTGCGGAACGCGGCGAGACATTCGCCGCGCGGGTCGCGCACCGACGGATAGACGATCCCCGCGCCGCCGGCCTGGCGCACCGCACGGCCGAATGCCTGCCCCGCGCTGTAATCGACCGGGTCCAGCAACGCGGGATCGCGCTGCGGCCACGTGCGCACGTCGGCAACGTCGCCGTGCGCGAGCACGGTATAGAGCCGCATCTGCTGGCGCATCGGCGGCTCCTTGGTCGCGGCGAGGAACAGCCCGCTGTGATAGCGCGTTTCCGCGATTGCCGTATCGCGCGAGCGCGTGCAGTAGAACACGCCGTAGCTGCCGTCCGAAAAGCGGCTGCCCAGCGGATTCAGGTGCGTGAACGCGGCCATGATCGGCCCCCAGCCCTGCCCGTAGCGGCGCTCGGCGGGCGGCACGAGCTCGAGCGTGCCGACTTCGTTGCGGATGCGGTCGTTGGTCAGCGATTCGAGCGCGTAGAGCGCGTCGAAATCGTCCGCCGACGCGACGCGGTCGAACAGGTTGATGGCCGGAAAACGGGTGGGAATCACGCGATAGGCGGGCGCCCAGTCGACGGTGGTCATGGGCCACCGGGTGACTTCGATCGGTGTCGTCACGCCCAGCCACCCCGCATCGCATCGAGATATTGCCGCACGGCCACCAGGTCGCCGACGTTGCCGGCCAGCATCCGGTCGAGCGCGCGCTTGCCGCCGAATGGCGCAGCGTCGTTCGGCCGCTTGACCCACGCATCGGCCGCGGCGGGCTGCGGCAGCAGGATCTGCAAGCCCTTGTAGATACCGAGCAAGAGCGATAGCCGCTCAAGTGTATCGCGCGGCAGGCGCGCCGATTCCGGCGCGGCCTTCCACTTGAAGAACGTCGAGCGGCCGGGCGACCCGAGCAGCACGATCTGCTCGTCGATCGTCAGTTCCCAGTCGCGCGCGATGTTGAAAAACGCACGCAGGCCGGCCGCCGACATCTGCGCGACCGAAGCGTGCGGCACGGCGGAATGCGATTCATAGGCGGGCTGTGACATGACGGTTAGTCTCGAAACGAATTTACTAACAAGATTAGTCCATTCTCGTATTTTTGCAAGGGTCGCACCCAACGATCGTCAAGCCCGTCCGACAAATCGATATTTTTCGTCCATTCTGGACTCTTATTTTATTTTCTGCGTTAATGGCCGGGCGGACACCGCGTCACGGCGCGGGTCGTGTCCGTGGAGACCGTGCCGCACAGAACCGGATGCACCATGCCAAGGAACGCACCATGAAGAGACTGATTGCCGCTGTTTCGATCGCCCTGCTCGCGGTATCCGCAGGCCCCGCCGTCGCGAAGGACTGGACCACGATCCGCTTCGGCACCGATGCCAGCTACGCGCCGTTCGAGTCGAAGGCGCCCGACGGCAAGCTCGTCGGCTTCGACATCGACCTCGGCAACGAGATCTGTGCGCGCCTGAAGGCCAAATGCGTGTGGCTCGAGAACGATTTCGACGGGATGATTCCGGCGCTGAAGGCGAAGAAGTTCGACGCGGTGCTGTCGTCGATGTCGATCACGCCGCAGCGCGCGCAGCAGATCGGCTTCACGACGAAGATCTACAACCAGCCGACGCGGCTCGTCGTGAAGAAGGGCTCGTCGCTGCTGCCGACGGCCGAATCGCTGAAGGGCAAATCGATCGGCGTCGAGCAGGGCACGACGCAGGAAACGTATGCGAAGGCGTACTGGGGCAAGCAAGGCGCGAACGTCGTGTCGTACCAGAACCAGGACGGCGTGTATGCCGACCTGATCGCCGGCCGCCTCGACGCGGCCCTCCAGGATGAAGTGCAGGCCGCGATCGGGTTCCTGAAATCGCCGCGCGGCGCGAACTACACGTTCGTCGGGCCCGAGCTCGTCGATGAAAAGGTGCTCGGCATCGGCGCCGGCATCGGCTTGCGCCAGGAGGACACCGACCTGAAGGCGAAGATCGACCGCGCGATCCACGACATGGTCAAGGACGGCACCTACAAGCGGCTCGCATCGAAGTACTTCGACTTCGACATCTACGGCGGTTGAAAAACGGCGTCGCGCGCGTACGGATGACTGCTTCCGTCGCGCGCGTCCGACCGCCCCTCCCCTTCAACCGGATGGCAACGGCATCGCGCGGTTCGCCGTTGCATCGAATGCCTGTCTTCTTGCGTCGTCCGCAGCGCGCGGCACGACGCTTCGCGTCATCGTTCGGATTGCATATCGATCGTTCGAGGCAACGACGGGCGATGCGAACGGACGTCGTGCGGATCGATTCAATAGGCGAAAACCGGGCGGCGCGGCACGGGCGCCCGTGCGCACATGCCCATGCGGATCGGGTTCGCGTGCAGGAAAGTGCCGACCCGGCGCGGATGACCGGCAACCAGCCGGATCCGCCTCGCACCGGGCGCGGAGAGATGGCCTGTCGAGGCATGCCGGTCCGCTGCAAGCGCGATGCTCGAACGGCGATGTCCCGAATCACTGCGATCGCGGCCTGCGGACCGCGGCGTGTGATGATCGATCATTTTTCTACCCCGTTTGCTGTCTGATGTTGGTTCCGGCAACCGGACGATGCCGATGCTCCGGCGATCAGCCGACGACGTTCCGTGCTCGCCGTGACGCGGCTGCTGCACCGCGTCCGACCGCCGCATCCCCGCGGACCGCGTCCTGGCCGGTACGGAAAGCTTTCGCTGCCTGACCGGAGGACCTCGCGTCGTCGACTCTCGCACGTCTTTCTTCGCAAGGACCGGGCCAGCGCGGCGCGAGCCCGGCCGGACAAGGCGGTGGCCGGGCCGGCTGGCGGCCGGAACGGGCATGGCATGCAGGAAGTTACGAAACTGAAACGTCGGCGCAACGGCGGGCGCCGGCCCCGTGACGGCGGGGCCTTGCGGAATAAGGCTGAACAATGGAGCGCGGAATTTTTACCGGCGGCGGGATGGCCGATCGACCCGTTTCGCCGCGGCAATCCGCCCGGCGATCCACACGAAATGTTTCATGCGCTTTACATGCCGACGCCGGTGGCAACACGCACCGCACGTCGCTGCCGGGAGGTGGACGCGGCCGCCGATCGCATGGCTATACTGCGACACCGCTTCACGCGATCTCACGCGACTTCACGCAAACCACCGCCCACGATGATCCGTACCTTCCATGCCGCCGAGCGCGCCAGGCTGATCCGCTTCGGCGTGTCCGGCGTCGGCTCGACCGCGTTGCATGCGCTGATCGCCGCCGCGATGTTCGCGCTGTTCGACGCGACGCCCGTCATCGCGAACGCGACCGCGTTCGTCTGCTCGACCGCGTTCTCGTATCTCGCCAACACGCTGTGGAGTTTTTCGTCGCCGGTGACGTGGGGCAACTTCGTGCGCTTTCTCGCGGTCGCGATGGCCGGCCTGGCCGTGACGATGCTGCTGGCGCGCGGCACCGACGCGCTCGGGCTCGCCCGCGCGTGGAGCATCGTCGCGGTCGTGCTGTGCGTGCCGCCCGTCACGTTCGTGCTGCACCGGCTGTGGACCTATCGCTGAACCGGTCCGCACGCATCACACGCCTCGCACCCGCCGCTCAGCCGACCCGCTGATGCCCCGCGTCGCCCGACGGCGCGCCGTCGTGTCCGCCGCTGTCGCCATTCCCGCCGTTGCCGCCGTTGTTGTCGTGATCGTTCAGCCCGTGCTCGATCATCATCCGGTAGAGCGTCACGCGTGAAATGCCGAGTTCGGCGGCGGCCTTGTTGATCCGGTGGTCGTTGCGCAGCAGCGCGTTCTCGATCGCGGTGCGCTCGGCCAGCGCCCGCGCCTGCTCGAGCGTCACGGGTTCGGTTTCGCCGGGCGTATCGAGTCCGAGATCGTGCGGCGTCAGCAGCCGGCTCTCGGCCATCACGATCGCGCGCCGCACGCGGTTGATCAGTTCGCGCACGTTGCCGGGCCACTCGTAGCGCCGCATCGCGTCGAGCGCGGCCGACGTGAAGCCGCTGATCTTGCGGCCGCTGTCGGCCTTGAATTTCTGCAGCACGTAGTGCGCGAGGATGTCGATGTCCTTGCCGCGCGCGCGCAGCGGCGGCTCGTGGATGCGCAGCACGCACAGCCGGTGATAGAGATCCGCGCGGAAGCGCCCGGCCTCGACCGCGCCGTCGAGATCGACGTGCGTGGCCGAGATGATCCGCACGTCGACCGCGATCGATTCCTGGCCGCCGAGCCGTTCGATCTTGCCCTCCTGCAGGAAACGCAGCAGGCTCGCCTGGCTTTCGACCGGCATGTCGCCGATCTCGTCGAGAAACAGCGTGCCGCCGTTCGCCGATTCGATCCGGCCCGCGCGCCGCTGGTTCGCGCCGGTGAACGCGCCGCGCTCATAGCCGAACAGTTCCGACTGCAGCAGGTGATGCGGAATCGCGCCGCAATTGATCGCGACGAACGGCCCCTTGCCGCGGCCGGAGCGCTCGTGAATCGCGAGCGCCGTCAGCTCCTTGCCGGTGCCCGACTCGCCCGAGATGAACACGCTCGCGTCGGTCTTCGCGACCTTGCGGATCGTGCTGAACAACTGCTGCATCGCCTCGCAGTTGCCGATCATCCCGTGTTCGCCGATCGACGCCGCATAGGCGGCGCCGTCGACGCGATCGAGTGCGGCCATCCCGCGCGCATGGCCGAGCACGTGCGAAATCCATTCGTACGGCAGCGGCAGCGTCACGTAATCGAAGCAATAGCTGCGGATCAGCTCGCGCACGGCGGGGCCGATCGTGATGCCGGCCTGCGCGATGGAAATCCAGCCGATCGCCGGCTGGCTCAGGCACATCTTCAGCGCGGGATAGTCGCGCGACGTGAACCCGGTGAAATCGACCAGCCCGGCGGCCACGCTCACGCCGCAGGTCATGTTCTGCGCGGCGCCGGCCGTCTTCGCGACCGTGATCTCCCAGCCGAGCCCGCGCAGTTGCGCCAGCAACGGCTCGTCCGGCGTGCGCATGATCACGAACAGCTTGCGGCCGGCCTCGGGAGCGGTGACGGACACGTCCGTCATCTCGGGCGCCGCCGGCCCGTTTGCGTCGGGTGACCTTGCAACCATCGTTGTTCCCCGCTTGGCGTTGGTATCGCGCGCCGGCTCGCCGCCGCGTACGACGGACACGATCGAACCGACATATTGGCCGTATTTCCGTCCGAATAAAATCCCCCTTCGCATGAATCGCGCCGGAGGTCGACGTTGCCATGAACGGTATATCGATGCGGCAGGCCCGCGGCTAGATGGGTGTTATCCCGGTGGCGGGCGCCGTGCGCGACCGGCAAGGACCGGCGCCGAGCGCGCAAAGCCGCGCCGGTACTGGCGCACGGCGATGGCGAACGACGCGGCGCACGCATGACCGGCGCGGCGGCGCATGCGCGCGCAACCGGTCGGCCCGGCACGCGGGCGCCCGTGCAACCGGTTCCGGTTGATTTTCGTCAATCGTCGGAAGAAGCGGGCTGATGCACGCACGCAACATGCACGGCGCCCCGCCGCGTGGGTGGAGCGAGGGACGGCCGGGTCAGCGGCCCGATGCGAGCGGCGCCGGCGCGTTGGCGCGACCGCGGCCGGCCGGCGTGCCGCCGTGTTCGCCGTAGGTGGCGGCCAGTGCGTCGACCCGCGCGAGATGATGGTGATTGTCGTGATCCCACGGGTGGAAGCCCGGCCGGAAAAAGCTCAGCCATTCGCCGGCGATGCGCGGAAACAGCCCGCGGCGCGGCCCGTACAGGAACGCGATCATCCGCAGCATGCCGCGCACGTGATGGCCGGCGCCGCGATCGCGCCACAGCAGCGTCGCATGCATCAGGAACACGGTCGGCCAGAACGTCAGCGTCGTCAGCAGATACACGCCGATGCGGATCAGGTAACGGCGCAGCCCCGGCTTCATCGCGGCATTCCACACGTCGAACGACACGGCCTTGTGCTCGGTTTCCTCCAGCGCGTGCCAGATCCACATCTGCCGGTAGCCTTCGACCGAACCGTCGAGGCGCGTCGGGTCGCGCAGCAGCCAGTCGGCGAGCATCGCCGTGTAGTGCTCGGCTGCCACCGTATGCGCGAGCTGTACCGAATGCGGCAGCTTGCGCTTCATGTAGCCGAGCACCGTCCACACGCGCTGGTCCAGCTTGCGCGCGGGCAGCCGGTTCGCCTGCATCAGCTCGTTGTATTCGATGTGCTCGCGCGTGTGCATCGCCTCCTGGCCGATGAAGCCGAGCACCTGCTGCTTCAGCACGGGATCGTCGATCCGGTCGCGATAGTTGCGCACCGAATCCATGAAGAAGCGCTCGCCGGCCGGAAACAGCAGCGACAGCGCGTTGAAGAAATGGGTCACGTGCGACCCGAGGCCATGCCAGTCCTTCGCGCGTTCGACCGGCAGGTCGAAGCGCAGGTCGCGGCGCACCGGCATGATCCCGGCCGCGGTGGCGGAAGCGGCTGACTTCATTGCATCGTTCTCCTGTTGCGGCGCGGCCCGGCGCATCGTCCGACGCGGCCGGCGCCAGCCCGGGCGGCGCAGCGCGCGCCGCCAAAATCATGACATCGACAGATGTAAAGATAGGCCGCGCGCGCCGGCACACGCAAGCCGCGCGGTAGATGCGCGCTTCCAAACAGGGCACGGTCGGCAACGCGGAAAAAACGGCGCTCGAACGACGCGCCGACGGGTCGGGATTCGAACGCGGGAGTGCGCGTCAGGGCGAGGTGCCGGATGCAGTGCGGCGCCCGGCGATCGGCCCGCAAGCCCCGTGTGGCGGGCCTTTCGCGGGATCGGGAAATGATCGTGCAGCAGGCTGCACGTGAGCCGGCCACATCGATTCATACGCGCAGCGCACTGCCGTGGTGCAACCTTGGCCCAGCGGCTCGCGAAAAATTCAAACGCGCGTTCCAATTGCGTGTCGGGCGATCCCGCGCGCGGCGCTCCGCCACGCTTGCCGACACGCGTACGGCGGCACGAAATCCACGCGCGCCGGCCCGTTGCGCGCTCGCCTACAATAGCGGTTTCACGCAACCTCTTTCAGGAGAAATCATGTCCGTCATCACGACCGAATCGGGCCTCAAGTACGAGGACCTGACCGAAGGCACCGGCGCGGAAGCGCAAGCCGGCAAAACCGTCAGCGTCCACTACACGGGCTGGCTGACCGACGGTCAGAAATTCGATTCGAGCAAGGATCGCAACGACCCGTTCGCGTTCGTGCTCGGCGGCGGCATGGTCATCAAGGGCTGGGACGAAGGCGTGCAGGGCATGAAGGTCGGCGGCGTGCGTCGCCTGACGATCCCGCCGCAACTCGGCTACGGCCCGCGCGGCGCAGGCGGCGTGATTCCGCCGAATGCGACGCTCGTGTTCGAAGTCGAACTGCTCGACGTCTGACCCCGCATCCGGCCGTTTCCTTCCGATGGAACGCATCGCCTCCCCCGCCATCGCGCTGCGCCGCTACGACACCTGCGAAGCGTCGGACGTGCACGACTTCCACCAGGTCGTGCTCGGCGTCGATGGCGCGATGGTGATGGCGGTGGACGGAATCGGCCGGCGCATCGACCGGCACGCGGCCTGGCTGATTCCGGCCGGCGCGCGCCACGACTACGCGGGCCTCGGCGACAATCGCCAGCTCGTGATCGACCTGCCCGCCGCGTCGCTCGCGGTGCCTCAGCGACTGTTCGACCATGCGCGCGCCGTGTCGATCGACCCGGCGCTCACGTCGCTCGTCGCGCAGGTCGCGGCGGCCGCCGCGCAACACGATGCACCGGACGGCGACGCACGGCAGGCCGCCGCGCACCGTTTCCAGTGGCAGGCCGCGGCACGCCTGTGCGA
>NZ_JACFYV010000270.1:0-8010 GCF_016759955.1 Burkholderia sp. KCJ3K979 | reverse complement strand
GCCGGGATCGCGGGCGGCGCGGGTGACGAGCAGGACGCCGGCCGGATTTTGACGCAAAATAGCGTCCAACAACCCCTGGAAAACGTGTGGATGTCACGCATCTTATTGCGCGCCCGCGATCCCGGCAACCCGGGGCCGCGCAACGGCGCCATCGATCGGCCCGGTTCACATAATCGGGATACGATCGATATTTTCCGTATTCGCTCATGAGACTCACCGACTACACCGACTATTCGCTGCGCGTGATGCTGTACCTGGCGGTGCGCGGCGAAGGGCTCGCGACGATCCAGGAGATCTCGGACGCCTACGGCATCTCGAAGAACCATCTGATGAAAGTCGTCCAGCAGCTCGGCGAGCTGGGCTGGGTCGACACCGTGCGCGGCCGCAACGGCGGGCTGCGGCTGTTCGCCGATTCGCTGCAACTGACGGTCGGCGAGGTCGTGCGGGCCACCGAAAACGACTTCGCGCTGGTCGGCTGCTTTTCGGCCGACGGCGTCGAGTCGCGCGGCTGCGTGATCGAGCCGCAGTGCCGGTTGAAGGGCGTGCTGGCGGCCGCGCGCGATGCCTTCTTCGCGGAGCTCGATCGTCATACGCTCGGCGAACTGGCCGAGCCTGCATCGCCGCTCGCGTCGCTGCTCGGCATCCGTCCGGCCGTGCTCGTGCGTGCCGCGCCGGTGCAGGACGAAGCGCAGGCAGCCGAGCCGGCGTCCAAGACCCACTGACACGCGGGCGTCCCGCGCGCCCATCCCGTCGCGCCCTCCGGACCGTTTTCAGGCGATCCGGCAATTTTTGCGCTGAATCAACCCGAATTTCGCTTGAAAGCCGCATAACCATCCTCATCTTGGTGTTAATCGAAAATTGGAGGTCTCGACTAAATGAGAATCGACAAGCTCACCACCAAGTTCCAGGAAGCACTCGCGGACGCGCAAAGCCTCGCGGCAGGCCGCGACAATCAATACATCGAACCCGTTCACGTGCTCGCGGCACTGGTCGCGCAGCAGGACGGCTCTGCCCGCTCGCTGATGTCGCGCGCGGGCGTTCACGTGCAGGCGCTGCAAGGCGCGCTGAACGAAGCCATTTCGCGCCTGCCGCAAGTGACGGGCACGGGCGGCGACATCCAGATCGGCCGTGAACTCGCCGGGCTGCTGAACCAGGCCGACAAGGAAGCGCAGAAGCTCAACGACACGTTCATCGCGAGCGAGATGTTCCTGCTCGCCGTGTCCGACGACAAGGGCGACGCCGGCAAGCTCGCGCGCCAGCACGGCCTCACGCGCAAGTCGCTCGAAGCCGCGATCGCCGCGGTGCGCGGCGGCTCGCAGGTGCACAGCCAGGATGCGGAAAGCCAGCGCGAGGCGCTGAAGAAATACACGGTCGACCTGACCGAGCGCGCCCGCGCGGGCAAGCTCGATCCGGTGATCGGCCGCGACGACGAAATCCGTCGCTCGATCCAGATCCTGCAGCGCCGCACCAAGAACAACCCGGTGCTGATCGGCGAGCCGGGCGTCGGCAAGACCGCGATCGTCGAAGGGCTCGCGCAGCGGATCGTCAACGGCGAAGTGCCCGAGACGCTGAAGGGCAAGCGCGTGCTGTCGCTCGACATGGCCGCGCTGCTCGCCGGCGCGAAGTATCGCGGCGAGTTCGAGGAGCGCCTGAAGGCGGTGCTCAACGACATCGCGAAGGACGAAGGCCAGACGATCGTCTTCATCGACGAAATCCACACGATGGTCGGCGCGGGCAAGGCCGAAGGCGCGATGGATGCAGGCAACATGCTGAAGCCGGCGCTGTCGCGCGGCGAACTGCACTGCATCGGCGCGACCACGCTCGACGAATACCGCAAGTACATCGAGAAGGACGCCGCGCTCGAACGGCGCTTCCAGAAGGTGCTCGTCGACGAGCCGAGCGTCGAGGCGACGATCGCGATCCTGCGCGGGCTGCAGGAGAAGTACGAACTGCACCACGGTGTCGACATCACCGACCCGGCGATCGTCGCCGCGGCCGAGCTGTCGCATCGCTACATCACCGACCGCTTCTTGCCCGACAAGGCCATCGACCTGATCGACGAAGCCGCTTCGAAGATCAAGATGGAAATCGATTCGAAGCCCGAAGAGATGGACAAGCTCGACCGTCGTCTGATCCAGCTGAAGATCGAGCGCGAAGCCGTGAAGAAGGAGCAGGACGAAGCGTCGCAGAAGCGCCTGCAGCTGATCGAGGAAGAGATCGACCGCCTCGGCCGCGAATATGCGGACCTGGAAGAGATCTGGACCGCCGAGAAGGCCGCGGTGCAGGGCAGCGCGCAGCTCAAGGAAGAGATCGAGAAGGTGCGGGCGGATATCGCGCGCCTGCAGCGTGAAGGCAAGCTCGAGAAGGTCGCCGAGCTGCAGTACGGCAAGCTGCCGCAGCTCGAGGCCCAGCTGAAGCAGGTCACGCAGGCCGAAGAGCAGGAGCAGCACAACCCGACGCGCCCGCGCCTGCTGCGCACGCAGGTCGGCGCCGAGGAAATCGCGGAAGTCGTGTCGCGTTCGACGGGCATTCCCGTGTCGCGGATGATGCAGGGCGAACGCGAGAAGCTGCTGCACATCGAGGAAAAGCTGCACGAGCGCGTGGTCGGCCAGGACGAGGCGATCAGCGCGGTGGCCGATGCGATCCGTCGTTCGCGCGCGGGTCTCGCCGATCCGAACCGTCCGTACGGCTCGTTCCTGTTCCTCGGCCCGACGGGGGTCGGCAAGACCGAACTGTGCAAGGCGCTGGCGTCGTTCCTGTTCGATTCGGAAGAACACCTGATCCGCATCGACATGAGCGAGTTCATGGAGAAGCACAGCGTCGCGCGACTGATCGGCGCGCCGCCGGGCTACGTCGGCTACGAGGAAGGCGGCTACCTGACGGAAGCCGTGCGTCGCAAGCCGTACAGCGTGATCCTGCTCGACGAGATCGAGAAGGCGCATCCGGACGTGTTCAACGTGCTGCTGCAGGTGCTCGACGACGGCCGCATGACGGACGGGCAGGGGCGCACGGTCGACTTCAAGAACACGGTCATCGTGATGACGTCGAACCTCGGCTCGCAGGTGATTCAGGCGATGACGGGCGCGCCGCAGGACGAGATCAAGGACGCGGTGTGGCTCGAGGTGAAGCAGCATTTCCGCCCCGAGTTCCTGAACCGGATCGACGACGTCGTGGTGTTCCATGCACTCGACCGGAGCAACATCGAGTCGATCGCGAAGATCCAGCTGGCGCGCCTGCACGACCGGCTCGCGAAGCTGGACATGGCGCTCGACGTGTCGCCCGCGGCGCTCGAACAGATCGCGAAGGTCGGCTACGATCCGGTGTTCGGTGCGCGGCCGCTGAAGCGCGCGATCCAGCAGGAGATCGAGAATCCGGTCGCGAAGCTGATCCTCGCGGGCCGCTTCGGTCCGAAGGACGTGATTCCGGTCGACGTCAACGACGGCCAGTTCGTGTTCGACCGCGTCGTGCACTGATCGCCTGCCATCGGCAGCGCGCCCGGTTCGCACCGGGCGCAAAAGCAAACACCCCGCCTCGGCGGGGTGTTTGCATATGGAGCGGCCGAAACCGCTATGCCGGATGCCGGCCGCTGCGCGGCGGGCTTACGCCTGCTTGTTGCCGCCGAACATGCCGGCAAGCTGCGTGAGCGTGCCGAGCACGTTCGACGTGTCCACCTGGCCGCTGGCCGGCACTTCACCGTTCGGCGTCGCGCCGTTGACGACGTGCGGCAGCACCTGCGCGAGGATCGACGACGCCTGCGACGGATCGATGCCGACCTTGCTCGCGAGCGAGCCGACGACGTCCGAGCCGAGCACGTTCTGCAGCGTGTCCGGCGAGATCGGCTGGTTTTCGCCGGTGCCGACCCACGAACCGATGATCTCGCCGGCGCCGCCGGCCTTGAACTTCTCGATCAGCCCGTTCAGGCCGCCCGGCTGGTTGTTGATGAATTCGAGCGCGGTCGTGATCAGCGCGCTTTGCGAGTTGCCGCCGGCCTGGCCGCCGATCAGACCGCCAACGATGTCGAGGAGACCCATGGTTCTTCACCTTCACTGAAAAGGGCGCCGTGACGACGGCGCCCGTTGAACGAATGCCGCGCGCACGCCGTCGCGCGCGCGGCGCACATCAGGCGCCCGACGCCGCGGCGGCGGAGGCTGCCTTGTCCTTCTTGCTCTTCTTCTTCGAACCCTTCGTCGCCTTCGTGGACGACGCGGCCGCCGGTGCGCTCGCACCCGCGTCGGCGGATGCCGCTGCCGCCGCTGCCGCCTTTTCCTTCTTCGATGCGCGCTTGGTCTTGGCCGGCTTGGCGGCCGCGTCCGGTGCGCTAGCCGTCGGCGCGGGCGCCGCGGTCGTCGTGCCGGCCGTCGCGGTCGTGGACGTCGCGGCGGTGCCTGCCGACGTCGTGGTCGACGTGGTCGCGGACGTCGTCGCGGCCGGTTTCGACAGCTTCACGCCCTTCGGCGGCGTCGACGCGCCGCCGATCGTCAGGCCGTTTTCCTCGAGATGCCCGACCGACTTGGTACCGAGGCCCTTCACGCGGTTCGCGAGATCGTCGGCGTCCTTGAACGGGCCGTTCTTGGTGCGTTCGTCGATGATCGCCTTCGACTTCACGGGCCCGAGCCCCTTCACGGATTCGAGCGCGGCCTGGTCGGCCGTGTTGACTTCGACGGCCGCGGCAAGGCCTGCGGCAAGCGACAGCGATAGCGCGACGAACAGCATCAGCAGCTTTTTCAGCATGGCAAAGGCTCCCTGGTTCTGACGGATGAATGGTTGTTGCAACGGACGGCGACGTGCGAGTTGGCCGGGCGTCGCGTTAAGCATAGGACAAATGCGTGCCCTTTTTGAGACAGGCTGACCGAATCTTGCTGAAGGCTTGCGGTGCTGTAAAGGCCGAACCCGGTGCCGGGCGTCGATTTTGACGATTCTTTACGGTGTCGCCGGCGTATTGCGAGGGGCGCGCGGAAAAACGCCGCACTGGCCGTCAGGCGGGGCTTGACTTAGAGTGAACTCTAACTCCTAACCTTGTTCCTGCCATGTCGAAAACCGTATCCCAACCCTCCGCCGCCGGTCCGCTGACGATCGGGCAAGTCGCCGAACTGACGGGCGTGTCGACGCACACGCTGCGGTATTACGAGCAGGCCGGGCTGCTGCGCGCGATCTCTCGCACGGCGGCCGGGCACCGGCTCTATGCGCCGGCCGACCTTGACTGGCTGGCCTTCGTGATGCGCCTGAAGGCGACCGGCATGCCGATCGCGCAGATGCAGGCGTTCGCGGTGCTGCGCGAGCAGGGCGAGTCGACGTTCGGCGCGCGGCGCGACTTGCTGGTCGCGCATCGCGACGCGGTGCGTGCGCATATCGCGGAGCTGCAGGCGAGCCTCGACGCGATCGGCGACAAGATCGCGTACTACGAGGCGCGGGAACGGGAAACGGAACGACGGGCGAAACCCTCTCACTCTTTATCGGAACAGGACGGACACGATGGAACGACTCGTTGAGGATCGCTACACGCGCGGCTTGAACAAGCTCAAGGAAATCGACGGCGAAGCGGGCGAACGCGTGATCGCGGCGCTCGCGCCGATCGCGCCGGACTTTGGGCGGCTCTTGGTCGAATTCAGCTTCGGCGACATCTACAGCCGGCCGCAGCTCGACCTGAAGGCGCGCGAAATCGCGACGATCGCCGCGCTGGCCGCGCTCGGCAACGCGCAGCCGCAACTGAAGGTGCATATCGAGGCTGCGCTGAACGTCGGCTGCACGCGCGACGAGATCGTCGAGGTGTTCATGCAGATGGCCGTGTATGCGGGGATGCCCGCCGCACTCAACGCGTTGTTCGCCGCGCACGAGGTGTTCACGCGGCGCGACGAAGCGGCCGGCGTGACGGACCACCCGAACGAAGCGGCCGGGCAGCCCGCATGACCAGGCGTGCGCCCGTGCGTCACGCGCGGTGCGGCGCGACGATCCGGTACTTCGCGATGCGCCGGTACAGCGTCGCGCGCGACATGCCGAGCGCCCGGGCGGCCGCGTCGGGCCGCCAGCGATGCGTGGTGAGCGCGGCGACGATGCGGCCGCGTTCGTCGTCGGGCAGCGCGCCCGCCGGGGCGCCGCCGAGTTGCGCGGCGAGGTCGGTCGGCAGGTCGCGCCGCGTCACGCACGCGGCGTCGCACACCGCGCACGCATAGCGCAGCACGTTGCGCAGTTGCCGCACGTTGCCCGGCCATGGATACGCGGCGAGCTGTTCGGCGAGCGTCGCGTCGAGCGTGAGCACGTGGCCGGTCGCCTGCGCTTCCTCGGCGAACACGGCGGCGATCACGTCGCGCACGTCCGCGCGTTCGCGCAGCGGCGGCAGGTCGAACGTCGCGCCGCTCAGCCGGTAGTACAGATCTTCGCGGAACGTGCCGTCGGCCACCATCCGCGCGAGATCGCGGTGCGTCGCGCAGATCACGTCGAGATCGACGCGCACGGGCGTATCGCTGCCGAGCGGCACGACCTCGCCGTCGGCCAGGACGCGCAACAGGCGCGTCTGCAGCGCGAGCGGCATGTCGCCGATTTCATCGAGAAACAGCGTGCCGCCATCGGCGAGCGCGATCTTGCCGCGCGCGCCGTGCTTGCGTGCGCCGGTGAACGCGCCGGCCGCATAACCGAACAGTTCGCTCTCGATCAGCGCTTCCGGCAGCGCGCCGCAGTTGACGGCGACGAACGGCCGCGCGCGCCGTGCGCCGGCGTCGTGGATCGCGCGGGCGAACACTTCCTTGCCCGCGCCGGTTTCGCCGAGCACGAGAATCGGCAGCCGCTTGCTCGCGACGCGCAGCGCGAGTTCGGCCTGTTGCGCGATGCGCGCGTCGCTGCTGTGCAGGAACGGCGTCAGCGCGCCGACGTGACGCGGCGCGGTGGTGCCCGGGCGGCGCGATGCCGCGGCCGGTTCACGGCCGACGCGTCGTAGCGGCGCGCGCAGCCGTGCGTAGAGCGGGGCGCCGGTCGCGCGCACCCGCAGCGCGACGATGGCATCGAGCCGCGCCGCATCGCGCAGCGGCATCTCGGTCGCGTCGAAGATTTCGTCGATATGGCGCGGCTCGCGCAGCGCCGGCAGCGCATCGCGCGCGTGCCGGTTCGCGGCGACGATGTTGCCGCATTCGTCGAACGCGATCAGCCACTCCGGTTGCGCCTCGACGTAGTGACGGTTCGGATGCCCGAACAATATCCAGTGCTGCGCGGTGCTGTGCACGAAGTAGCCGTCCTCGATCAGCGCCGCGCTCTGCCGCACGAGCTGGTAGACGAGGCGCTGGCTGTCGCGGCCGTCGGGCGAATGCACGGCCGACGCGTCGAGCACGCCGATCAGTTCGCCGCCCGGCGAGAAGATCGGCGCCGCGCTGCACGTGAGCGTCGTGAACGCCGCGCGAAAGTGATCGGTCTTGTGCACGGTGATCGGCGCGAGATCGGTCAGCACGCTCGCGACCCCGCAGGTTCCTTCCTCGCTTTCCGACCAGCACGAGCCGATGTGCAGCCCCGCGTGACGGAAGTCGTTGCGGCGTTCGCGGTCGATCCGGTAGTCGATCGTCACGCCGTGCGCGTCGGTCAGCATCACGCAGTAGTCGGCGACGCGGATCATGTCGTGCAGCCGCGTCAGGCACTGGCCCGACGCGCGCAGGAAGGCTTCTTCCTTGTCGCGCACTTCGCGCAGTTCGGCCGCGGTCAGCACGCGCGGGCCGATCGACGAAGCGGGGTCGAGACGGTAGCGCTCCAGCGACCGTTGCCACGACGACACGAGACGCGCGGAGTCCGCCGGCGCGGGCAGGCGTCCGGCGAGCGCGCCGAGGACACGATCGGCGTGCTGGGCCTGGGGGACGGCATAGGGCATGGTCGGCTCCGGTTCCGTACGGCGGGGATGTCGCTGTTCTTGTAGCACATCCGGTCCCGCGGATCACATTGCATCGCAGCACGCGGCGCGCGTGAGACGGTCGTCTCACCGGTGTCGCGCTGTGTCTCGCGCGGTTGAGACGGCCGCATGCGTGGCGTGCGGCG
>NZ_JACFYV010000026.1:0-52817 GCF_016759955.1 Burkholderia sp. KCJ3K979 | reverse complement strand
AACCGGGGCGGCCGCACCCGACGTCGCACCCGGTGCGGCTGCGACGGGCGACACGGCGCCCGCCGCCCCGGCCGTGAACGGGCAGGGCAAGGTCGCACAGATCAAGCGTTTCGAGGTGACCGGCTCGCTGATCCGGCAATCCGACAAGACCGGCTTTCAGCAGGTACAGACCATCACGCCGAAGGAGATCCAGGCCAGCGGCGCGGTGACGGTGACCGACTTCCTGCGCAATGCGACGGCGAACTCGGCGAATAGCTGGGGCGAAGGGCAGTCGGGCAACTTCGCGGCCGGCGCGGCCGGCATCGCGCTGCGCGGCCTGTCCGAGAAATACACGCTCGTGCTGGTCGACGGCCAGCGCGTGGCGCCGTATGCGTTCTTCTCGAACAGCGTCGATTCGTTCTTCGACCTCAACACGCTGCCGCTCAACGACATCGAGCGCATCGAAATCGTGAAGACGGGCGCGGTGTCGCAATACGGATCGGACGCGATCGGCGGCGTCGTCAACATCATCACGAAACACAATTTCCGCGGGCTGCAGCTCGACGGCAGCATCGGCAGCGCGATCAACGCCGGCAACGGCGACGGCACGACGAAGTTCGGCGTGCTCGGCGGCTTCGGCGACCTGAACGCCGACCGCTTCAACGTGACGGCGGCGCTCAGCTACTACAAGTCGAACGGTTTCACGCTTGCCGATCGCGATTCGACCCGCAACCAGGACTTCACGGGCAAGCCGGGCGGCTTTTCGTTGCTCGGGCCGTCCTACTGGAACATGCCCGACGGCAGTGCGCAGGCGCTGAACGGCTGCCCGTTCGGCGGGGCGGTGCGCCAGGCCGCGACGAACTCGCTGTCGGCCGGCCTGCCGGGCACGATCTGCGCGTTCAACACGGCGGAAAGCACGTCGATCCTGCCTATGACCGAACGCCTGAACGCGAAGCTGCATGGCGACTTCAAGATCAACGACACGACGACGGCGTTCGCGGACTTCCTGGAAAGCTACAACACGACCACGACCAACGATGGCCTGTGGAACAACGTGATCGGCAACCCGCAGAACCCGGCGCTGGTGTGGAATCCGCAGACGCAGTTGCTGTCGCCGTTCAACACGGTCGTGCCGGTGACCAACCCGTACAACACGACGGGCGCGGCGACGCCGTTGACCTACGCGTTCCCGAACACGGTCGCGCAGAAGACCTGGGCGAACTACTGGCGCGCGGCGGCCGGCATCAAGGGCTCGTTCACGCTGCCGTACGGCGACTGGGACTGGGCGACGTCGGTCAGCCATTCGCAGAGCACGGTGTCGAACGTGTTTACGAACCAGCTGAACGTGAATGCGCTGAACAACATCTACCAGAACGGCACGCTGAATTTCGCGAACCCGGCCGCGACGCCGAACGCGTTCAACGGCCTGTACCAGGAAGCGAACAACCTCGGCATCTCGAAGCTCGATACGATCGACGCGACGCTATCGACACCGAACCTGTTCCACCTGCCGACCGGTGACGTCGGCATCGGCTTCGGTGCACAGTTCACGCACCAGAGCGAAACGCTGACGCCGGGCTCGGAATACCTGAGCGGCGCGGTGGTCTCGCCCGATCTGCAGACAGTGAACGGCGCGCGCAATGTCGCGGCCGTCTATTACCAGGTCAACGTGCCGATCCTGGAGAACCTGACGTTCAGCCAGGCAGGTCGCTACGACCACTACACGGACGTGGGCGGGGCGTTCTCGCCGCGCTTCGCGCTACGCTACCAGCCGATCAAGGCGCTCACGCTGTATACGTCGTACAACCGCGGGTTCCGCGCGCCGACCTTCGTCGAGGACAGCAAGTCGCAGACGCTCGGCATCCAGGTCGACCCGGCCACCGGTCAGAACTACACGTCGATCACGGTCGGCAACCCGAACCTCGCGCCGGAACGCACGCGCAACTTCAACATCGGCTTCCAGGTCTCGCCGGCCCGCTACACGGATATCGGCTTCGACTGGTACAAGATCCGCATCGACAACGTGATCGGCCAGGGCAAGCCGTCGCAGGTCGTGACCGACCCGACGACCGGCCAGTTGCTGTACAAGGTGATTCCGTACCAGAACCTTGGCTACCTCGACACGAACGGCTTCGAAGGCACGTTCCGCCAGGGTCTGCCGCTCAAGGGCTGGGGCATGCTCACGCTGTCGGGCGACTGGGCGTACATCAACAGCTACAAGATCGGCTTCCCGGGCAGCGCACCGGTGAACGGCGCGGGCAACAACTTCACGATCACGCAGCCGTTCGGCGGCAGCTTCCCGCGTTGGCGGGGCAACACGACGCTCGACTGGAACTATCGCAAGTTCGACGCGGCGCTGACGTGGCAGTTCACGGGCCCGTACGCGCAGAACCTGCTGCCGGAGCCGCCGAAAGTCGGTTCGTACAGCCAGTTCAACCTGATGCTGACGTACACGGGCTTCAAGAACTGGACGATCTACGGCGGCATCGACAACATCTTCAACCGCACGCCGCCGTACGATCCGATCTTCGCGAACGGCACGCTGAGCCAGAGCGGGTACGACACGTCGGTGTATTCGTACATCGGTCGCTTCGCGCAGGTTGGCGCGACGTACAAGTTCTGACGCCGACACGCGCAAGACCGAACTGCTTGGACAGGCCGCTCCACGTCCACTACCCCTAATTCGGAGCGGCCTTTTTTAACCAGGCGCGATGACGGTACGGCCGGTTCGACCGGTATCGACAACGCATGAATCGACAGGCATTGATCGCGCGCGGGCATCGGGCCGGCACGCTACCGGGTTGACTGAACATGAGACTGTTGAAATGGCGGCGGATGCACACGCTGTTCGCGTGCGTAGCGCTGATCGTAACCGCCGCGGTCGTGCCGCAGGTCGCGCGCGCCGTGCCGGCCATCGCGCAATACGACCAGCCGAAATACCCGCCGGGCTTCACGCATTTCGATTATGCGGATCCGCAGGCGCCGGACACCGGCACGCTCAACTTCGAAAACTACGACGAAGCACAGAGCTACGACTCGCTGAACCCGTTTCTGACCCGCGGCTCGCCCGCGCCGGACATCAAGAACCTGATGTTCGACACGCTGATGCAGCGCAGCTGGGATGAACTCGCGTCCGAATACGCGCTGATCGCCGACGACGTCGAGGTGGCGGTCGACGGGCTGTCCGCGACGTTCCACATCAATCCGGCCGCGCGCTTTTCGAACGGCGACGCAATCACCGCGGCTGACGTCAAGTATTCGTTCGATACGCTGACGAGCCCGCAGGCGTCGCCGCTGTACAACGCGCAATTCTCGATCATCAAGCGCGCGGTGGTTGTCGACAGCCACACGATCCGCTTCGAGTTCAAGCACGCGGAGCGCGACGCCGCGCTGATCGCAGGCGACCTGCCGGTGTTCTCGCCGAAGTGGGGGCAGCGCGCGGACGGTACGCGGCCGGCGTTCGACCAGATCGCGAACGAGCCGCCGATCGCGAGCGGCGCGTACCTGATCGAGCAGCGCAGGAACGACAAGCAGATCGCGTACGTGCGCAACCCGCACTACTGGGCCGCGAATCTGCCGTCGCGGCGAGGGATGTTCCGTTTCGCGCGCGTGTCGTTCAAGCTGTACCTCGACCAGTACACGGCGCTCGAGGCGTTCAAGGCCGGCGATGTCGACGCGCGAATGGAGTACAGCTCGACGCAGTGGGCGCGCAAGTACGTCGGCAAGAATTTCAGCAACGGCATGCTGAAGAAGGGGGAATTCCCGGACGGCCCCGCGCAGATGCAGGGCTTCCTGATGAACCTGCGCAAACCGATGTTCCAGGACGTGCGCGTACGGCATGCGCTCGCGCTGGCGTTCGACTTCGACTGGATGAGCCGGATGATGTTCTACGGACAGTACCGCCGCACCAACAGCTTCTGGGACGCGAGCCCGTTCGCCGCGTCCGGCATGCCGAGCGCGAAGGAGCTCGCGCTGCTCGAACCGTACCGCTCGACGCTGCCGCCGGAGGTGTTCGGGCCGATGGTCAAGCAGCCGTCGACGCTGCCGCCGGGCTCGCTGCGCGCGAACCTCAGGCAAGCGCGCGACTTGCTCGCGCAGGCCGGCTGGCACTATCGCGACGGCGCGCTGCGCGACGCGAACGGCACGCCGATGACGATCGAGATCATCGACGACCAGCCCGGCATGGATCGCCTGATCCTGCCGTACACGCAAGCGCTCGCGACGCTCGGCATCCATGCGTACCTGCACGAGATCGACAGCGCGCTCTACCAGAAGCGGCTCGACAATTTCGAGTACGACATGACGACGTATATCTACTCGCCCGTGACGATTCCCGGCGCGGAGCTGACGCGCCGTTTCGGCAGCGCGGCTGCCTCGCAGCCCGGCTCGGAGAACTATCCGGGCGTGAAGTCGAAAGCCGTCGATGCGCTGATCCGCGCGGCGCTCGCGGCGAATACGCTCGACGATCTCGAGACGGCCACGCACGCCCTTGATCGCGTGCTGATCAACCTGTACGTACTGGTCCCGCAGTACTACATGCCGAACGCGCGGATCGCGTACAAGACGACGCTCGGTCATCCGGCGGTCGTGCCGGCTTCCTATCAGTACGAGGACTGGATCGTCGACTACTGGTACGGGAAGCGGCCGGCGGTCCAACCCGCTCCGGCGGCCTGACGGAGAACAACCATGCTGGCATACATACTCAGGCGCCTGCTGTTGATGATCCCGACGCTGATCGGCGTCGTGACGATCACGTTCGCCGTCACGCAGTTCGTGCCGGGCGGCCCGGTCGAACAGGTGCTCGCGCAATTGCGCCACGGCAGCGCGCGCGGCGGGGAGGCGGGCGGAGGCGCGGGCGGCTACCACGGCAGCCAGGGTGTCGACCCGCAGCAGATCGAGCAGATCCGCAAGCAGTTCGGCTTCGACAAGCCGCCGCTCGAACGCTACATGCTGATGCTGAAAAGCTATGCGACGTTCGACCTCGGCCAGTCCTACTTCGCGCACCGCAGCGTGTGGGCGGTAATCCGCTCGAAGCTGCCGGTGTCGATCACGCTCGGGCTTTGGACGGTGATCCTCACGTATCTCGTGTCGGTGCCGCTCGGCATCGCGAAGGCGGTGCGCAACGGTTCGCGGTTCGACACCGTGACGAGCGTACTGGTGCTGACCGGCTATGCCGTGCCGGGCTTCGTGCTCGGCGTGCTGCTGCTGATGCTGTTCGGCGGCGGCACGTTCTGGCAGGTATTCCCAATGCGCGGGCTCACGTCGGACAACTTCGACGACCTGACGCTGATCGGCAAGACGCTCGACTATCTGTGGCACATGGTGATGCCGGTCACCGCGTCGGTGATCGGCAATTTCGCGATCGTCACGATCCTGACGAAGAACACGTTCCTCGATGAAATCGGCCGGCAATACGTGCTGACCGCGCGCGCGAAAGGGGCGCCGGAGCGCGACGTGCTGTGGAAGCACGTGTTGCGCAATGCGGCGATCCCGCTGCTCACCGGGTTGCCGGCCGCGTTCGTCGGTGCATTCCTGAACGGCAACCTGCTGATCGAGACGCTGTTCTCGCTCGACGGGATGGGGCAACTGTCGTACGACTCGGTGATCCGCCGCGACTATCCGGTCGTGCTCGGCTCGCTGTTCCTGTTCACCCTGATCGGTCTGCTGACCAAGCTTATCGCGGATATCTGCTATGTCCTCGTCGACCCCCGTATCCAGTTCAGCCGCCTGGACCACTGATCCAGCGTGCGCGCCGTCGCCGTCGCCGTGGCGGCGCACGTGGCAGCGCTTTCGTGCGCAGCCGCTCGGCTATGCAAGCCTCGCGATCTTCGCGACGCTGTTCGTGCTCAGCCTGTGTGCCGACGGCCTGTCGAACGATCGGCCGCTGCTCGTGCGCTACGACGGGCACTATTACTTTCCGATCGTGAAGGACTATCCGGAGACCGAGTTCGGCGGCGACTTTCCGGCGAAGACCAACTATCTCGACCCGTACATTCGCGCGAAGCTCGAGACAGGCGGCAATTTCGCGATCTATCCGCCGAATCGCTACCGTTACGACACGATCGACTATTTCGCATCGCGGCCGTATCCGGCGCCGCCGTCGGCGAGCAACTGGCTCGGCACCGACCAGTTCGGCCGCGACGTGCTCGCGCGACTGCTGTACGGGTTCCGGCTGTCGGTGCTGATGGCGTTCGCGCTGACCGTGTCGGGGGTACTGGTCGGCGTGCTGACCGGCGCGCTGCAGGGCTTCTACGGCGGCCGCACCGACCTGATCGGGCAGCGCCTGATCGAGATCTGGAGTGCGTTGCCGGACCTGTACCTCTTGATCATCTTCGCATCGATCTTCACCCCTTCGCTGTGGTTGCTGTTCATCTTGCTGTCGATGTTCGGCTGGCTCGTGCTGTCCGACTACGTGCGCGCGGAGTTCCTGCGCAACCGCGCGCTCGACTACGTGAAGGCCGCGCGCACGATGGGGCTGTCGAACTGGCAGATCATGTGGCGGCACGTGCTGCCGAACAGCCTGACGCCGGTGATCACGTTCCTGCCGTTCCGGATGAGCGCGGCGATCCTGTCGCTGACGAGCCTCGACTTCCTCGGCCTCGGCGTGCAGCCGCCGACGCCGAGCCTCGGCGAGCTGCTGCAGGAAGGCAAGAACTACCTCGACGCGTGGTGGATCTCGATCTCCGCGTTCGCGGCGCTCGTCATCACGCTGCTGTTGCTGACCTTCATGGGCGACGCGCTGCGCAACGCGCTCGACACGCGCTCGCGCGGCTCGGCATTCGGCGGGGAGCGATGATGGCGAACGCGTTGCTTCAGATCGACGGGTTTTCGGCGCGCTTCGGCGCGAAGGCGGCCGTGCAGGACCTGAGCCTGTCGGTCGGCCGCGGCGAGCGCGTGGCGCTCGTCGGCGAATCGGGGTCGGGCAAGAGCGTGACGGCGCTGTCGATCCTGCGCCTCGCGCAGCAGGCGACGCTGTCGGGACGGATGCTGTTCGACGGCGAGGACCTGCTCGCGAAGACCGAACGGCAGATGCGCGGGATTCGCGGCGCCGACATCGCGATGGTGTTCCAGGAACCGATGACGGCGCTGAATCCGCTGTATACGATCGGCAAGCAGATTGCCGAGAGCCTGCGGCTGCACGAGGGGTTGCGGCCGGGCGATGCGCGCGAGCGGGGGATCGCGCTGCTGCGGCGCACCGGGATTCCGGAGCCGGAACGGCGCATCGACAGCTTTCCGCATCAGTTGTCGGGCGGGCAGCGGCAGCGCGCGATGATCGCGATGGCGCTGGCATGCCGGCCGCGGCTGTTGCTGGCCGACGAGCCGACGACGGCGCTCGACGTGACGGTGCGCCAGCAGATCGTCGACCTGCTGATCGAACTGCAGGAGCAAGAGGCGGCCGCGCGCGGGATGGCCGTGCTGCTGATCACGCACGACCTGAATCTCGTGCGGCGTTTTGCGCAGCGCGTGGCCGTGATGGAGCAGGGCGTGCTCGTGGAGACGAACACGACCGACGCGCTGTTCGCCGCGCCGCAGCACGCCTATACGCGCCGGCTGCTCGACAGCGCCCCGCAGCGGGACGTCGAGCCGGTCGCGGCCGGCGCGCAGACGATTCTCGACGTGCAGGACCTCGCCGTCGATTACCGCATCGCGGCGAAGGGCTGGCGCGCGGTGCTCGGCAAGACGACGTTCCGCGCCGTGCACGATGTGAAGTTGAACCTGAGGCGCGGCGAAACGCTGGGAATCGTCGGCGAATCGGGCTCGGGAAAATCGACGCTGGCGGCGACGGTGCTCGGCCTGCAGCGGCCGGCCGCGGGCTCGATCGAAATCGACGGCATGCCGCTGGACGCGCTGCGGACGACGGGCGGCAGGCACGCGCTGTACGGCAGGATGCAGGTCGTGTTCCAGGATCCGTTCGGCTCGCTGTCGCCGCGGATGACGGTCGAGCAGATCGTCGGCGAGGGGCTCGCCGTGCACCGGCCGCAGGTTGCCGGCGCCGCGCGGCGCGCGCGGGTCGCCGCGCTGCTGCAGGAGGTCGGCTTGCCGGCCGAGGCGATGCTTCGCTATCCGCACGAATTTTCCGGCGGCCAGCGCCAGCGCATCGCGATCGCGCGCGCGCTGGCGGTGGAGCCGGAGCTGCTGGTGCTGGACGAGCCGACGAGCGCGCTCGACGTGTCCATCCAGAAGCAGGTGCTGAATCTGCTGACGAATCTGCAAAAGAAGTACAAGCTGAGCTACCTGTTCATCACGCACGATCTCGCGGTGATGCGTGCAATGGCCCACCGGGTCGTGGTGATGAAGGCGGGGCGGGTGGTCGAGGAGGGCGATACGCTCGACGTGCTGCATGCGCCGTCCCATCCGTATACACGCGCGCTGCTCGCGTCGTCGATGCTGGCTCCGGTGCGCGGCACACAAGAGAGAATCGATGATTGACGTGAACCGGGCGAAGTACGCCCAGGCCGCCCACACGCCGTGCGGCGGCGCCGACGGGGATGCCGTTCCGCGGTCCCGTGCCGAAACGCCGGCGGTTCGCTGACGCATGCCGATGCCGTCGTTCTTCATCGATCGTCCCGTCTTTGCGTGGATCGTTGCGCTCGCAATCGTCGTCGCGGGCGTGCTCGCCATTCCGCAGCTTCCGATCGCGCAGTATCCGCGGCTTGCGCCGCCGCGGGTCGTGATCACGGCCGCGTATCCGGGCGCGTCGACCGAGACGGTCGACGGCGACGTCGGCAGCATCATCGAGGAAAGCCTCGACGGCGCCGACGGGCTTCTGTATTACGCGACGAGCAGCGACGGTCACGGCAATCTCGAGATCGACGTCACGTTTTCGCCCGGCACCGATCCGGACATCGCGCTCGTCGACGTGAACAACCGGCTGAAGCAGGTCGAGCCGCGGTTGCCGCAGCAGGTCGTCCAGCAGGGGATCGGCGTATTCAAGGCAGCGAACACGTTCCTGATGCTCGTCACGCTGACGTCGACCGACGGCACGCGCGATTCCGCGCAACTCGGCGATTACCTGAACCGCTACGTGCTGCGCGAACTGAAGCGTGCGCCGGGCGTCGGCGCGGCCGAGCTGTGGGACGCCGGCGAGGCGCTGCGGGTCTGGCTCGATCCGAACAAATTGCGTGAATACGACCTCGGCGCCGACGACGTGATCGCGGCGATCGGCGTGCAGAACGCGACGGTGACGGCCGGTGCGATCGGCGATGCGCCGTTCGAGCGCGGCCAGCAGCTCACCGCGACGATCGTCGTCAAGGGACAGCTGACGTCGCCGGAGGAGTTCGGCCGGATCGTGCTGAAGTCGAAGCAGGACGGTTCGGTGGTGCGCGTCGCCGACGTCGCGCGTGTCGAAATCGGCCGCGACGACTATTCGTTCTATTCGCGGCTGAACGGCCGCCCGGCGGCCACCGTCGGCATTCAGCTCGGCCCGCGCGGCAACGCGCTCGAAACGTCGAACGCGATCCGTGCGCGGCTTGCCGAACTGTCGAGGGTATTGCCGCCGGGCGTGGCGATGGAGATTCCGTTCGATGGCGCCCATTTCGTGACGATCGCGATCCGGGAGGTCGTGCTGACGCTCGTCGAGGCGGTCGTGCTGGTGTTTTGCGTGATGTGGCTGTTCCTGCGCGATCTGCGTTACACACTGGTGCCGACCGTCGTGATTCCCGTCACGCTGATGGGTGCGTTCGTCGCGATGTGGGCGTTCGGACTGTCGATCAACGTGTTCACGATGTTCGGTCTCGTGCTGGCGATCGGCATCCTTGTCGACGATGCGATCGTCGTCGTCGAGAGCGTGCACCGGGTGATGGAGGAGGGCGTGTCGCCGCGCGACGCCACGCGCCGCGCAATGAAGCGGATCGGCGGTGCGATCGTCGGGGTGACCGCGGTGCTGACCGCCGTATTCGTGCCGATGGCGTTTTTTCCGGGCGCCGTCGGCGGCATCTATCGGCAGTTCGCGGTGGCGATGATCGCTTCGATGCTGGTGTCGTCGTTCATGGCGCTGTCGCTCACGCCCGCGCTGTGCGCGAACCTGCTGAAGCCGGTCGCGCGACACGACGGCGGAATCGGCCACGCGCGGCGACGTGGCATCGGCACGCATCTGGCCGACTGCTTCGGTGCGTCCTTCGCGCGCGTCGAATCCGGTTATCGCCGTCTTGCCGTGTTCGCCGTGCGCCGCACCGGCATGGTCGTGGCGGTCTACGCGGTGCTCGTGATCGCATGCGGGCTGCTGTACTGGATGATGCCGGGCGGCTTCCTGCCGACCGAGGACCAGGGCCAACTGCAGGTGATGATCCAGTTGCCGGCGGGCGCCACGCAGGCGCGCACGCTCGCGGTCGTCGAGCGTGTCGAGGCGATCCTGCGCGTGGAGCCGGCGATCGCGAACGTGACGAGCGTGATCGGCTGGAGTTTCGCGGGCAGCGGGCAGAACGTCGGGATGGCGTTCGTGGAGCTGAAGGACTGGGCGCGGCGCGACGTCGACGCGATGGCGTTGCGCGACCGGCTCAACGGGCGTTTCGACACGATCCTCGACGGCGACGTCGAGGCGTCGCTGCCGCCGTCAGTGCGCGGCATCGGGCATTCCGACGGATTCACGTTCCGGCTCGAGGATCGCGGCGGCGTCGGGCTCGACGCGTTGAAGGCGGCTCGCGAGCAGTTGTCCGGACGAGCGAAAGCGGATCCGTTGCTCGCCGCCGTGCATTTCGAAGACCTGCCGGACGCGCCGCGCATCGAACTCGATGTCGATCGTGCGAAGGCGTACGCGCTCGGCGTGCCGTTCGAGCGAATCGCGGGCCTTCTGGGCGGCACGTTCGGCTCGAACTACATCAACGATTTTCCGGCATCGGGCCGAATGCGGCGGGTGATCATCGAGGCCGACCCGGCCGCGCGCACGACCGATGCGCAACTGATGGCGCTGACGGTGCCGAACCGCACCGGCGACATGGTTCCGTTGTCGGCCATCGCCGCGCCGCACTGGACGGTCGGCCCGGTGATGCTGAATCGCTACAACGGCTATCCGTCGCTCGACATCAGCGGCCGCGCGGCGACCGGCACGAGTTCGGGCGCGGCGATGGCGGAGATGGAGCGGCTCGCCGGCGCACTGCCGGTCGGGATCGGCTTCGACTGGGTCGATGCGGCGCGCGAGGAGCAGGTTGCCGCGAGGCAAACGCCGCTGCTCGTCGGGCTGTCCGTGCTCGCGGTTTTCATGGCGCTTGCCGCGCTGTACGAAAGCTGGACGGTCCCGCTGTCCGTGCTGACGATCGTGCCGCTCGGCATGATCGGCGCGATCGCGGCGGCGCTCGCGCGCGGGATGCCGAACGATGTGTATTTCAAGGTCGGGATGATCACGGTGGTCGGGCTGGCGGCGAAGAATGCGATCCTGATCGTGCAGTACGCGCGCGATCTGGCCGGGAGCGGCGTGCCGCTGCGGCAGGCGGTGATCGACGCGGCCGCCGCGCGATTCCGGCCGATCATGATGACGTCGATGGCGTTCCTGCTGGGCGTCGTGCCGCTCGTGCTGGCGACCGGCGCGGGTGCGGAAAGCCGGCGATCGATCGGCACGGGTGCGTTCGGGGGCGTGCTCGCTGCAACGATGTTCGGGCTCGTGTTCGCGCCGGTGGCGTTTCGGGTGGTGGTATCCGCAGGCCGGCGCGGGCGGCATGCGGCGGTGACGAAGCGCGACGCGCAGCGCGTGGAAACAGCTGAAAATCTGGAGATCGATTGATGGTCGCGACGGGACGTTGGCGGTGCGATCACGGGATGACGGATGCGCGACGCCTAGCACGTGCTCGAATGGCTGTGCTATCAGGAGTCCGATCTGTTGATCGCGGAACGCTACACGACGGGATTCATGGATCACACGTTCGGACTGTTTCCATGCCAAGGATTCGTGTCTCCTCTCTGGTAAACAAAAAAGTTCGGTCTGACGAGTACCGGTCGCGTGCTCCATTGCGGCGCATGCGCGAGCGGGTGGAAAAGGCAGTCGCACAAGGAAGACAGAACAACGGTAGCGGCGGATGAGCCATATCGATTTTTATTCGGCACCAACCGAGTGCATCTATTGCACCTAAACAAAGTTATGTGGCATCAAATATTTTTTGACGCATCGATTCTGTCCTGCTATGTTCGCGTCCAACGTAAAACTTTGGTAGTGAACGGTAATGAAGATGCCGTGCATTAAGACTTTAAAAGTGAAGACGTAAAGCAGCCCTTCAACGAGCGACTGCCTTTCCTGGCAACACATGCGCGCTAATTGACGAAGCGCCATGGTGCGAATGTTCCAGGGGCATCTTGTATGCGGTCGTTCGATGCACGGAAAGATCGATCCATGTAATTAGGTTTCCTAACTCTATAGGAATGCCGTTTCTTTTATTTCAAATTCATTCCACTCTGCAGTGGAAGAAATAAATTTGAAAGGAATGAGCGGACGGACGGAATGGTTTTTGATTGCCAGACGACGAATCAGGAACGCGGGGCAACGCTATTTAAAGGCCGGCGAATCTCCGTGCATACAAAAAGGTGAGGCCTTGCGACGACAGAGGGGTGTTATGAAACCAACGGCTTTGGGATCGGCAATACGCAGCATCGTATGGGCTGAAGTCGCGTTGACGGCGGCTTTGGGTACCTCCGCTTACGCGCAGACAACGCCTGTCGACGGGAGCGTCGCCGCCGAGCGAACCGGCAGCACGGCCGCCGCCGCGCCCGCGCCGGCATCGGGCACCGCCGCGGGCGGGCAGACCGTGAAAAAGCTCGACAAGTTCGAAGTGACGGGCTCGCTGATCCGTACATCCGACAAGGTCGGTCACACCGAGGTGCAGGTCATCACCGCGAAGGAAATCCAGCAAAGCGGATACACGACGGTTGCCGATTTCCTGCGTTCGACCTCGGCCAATTCCGCAAGCAGCTGGGGCCAGACGACGATGAACAGCTCGGCCCCCGGCGGCGCCGGCATGGCGTTGCGCGGGCTCAGCGAGAAATACACGCTCGTGCTCGTCGATGGCCAGCGCGTCGCGAACTATGCGCAGTCGGTGAACTTCACCGACACGTTCTTCGATGTCAACGCGATCCCGTTGAACATGGTCGAGCGCGTCGAGATCGTCAAGACCGGCGCGGTATCCGTCTACGGCTCGGACGCGATCGCGGGCGTCGTCAACATCATTACGAAGAAGAACTTTCAGGGCCTGCAGATCGACGGCCAACTCGGCAAGGCGCAGCATCCGGGCGACGGGCAGGGCAACTTCAGTGTACTGGCCGGCTTCGGCGACCTGAATTCGGATCGCTTCAACGTCACCGCGGCCGCCAGCTATTACCGCGATTCGGGCTCGACGCTCGGCGATCGCGACATGACGTCGGCGCAAGACTTCACGCAATATCCCGGCGGGCTGGCAGCGCCGCTCGGGCCGAACCAGCAATCGTACTGGTCGCTGGCGGACGGCTCCAGGGTGCCGCTTTCGCCGTGCCCGCCGGGCAGCAAGACGAGCGCGACCAATTGCACGTACAACCCGGCCGCGTCGACATCGCTCGTTCCGTCCACGACGCGCCTGAACGCGAAGGTGCGCGCCACCTTCAAGATCGACGACAACACGCAGGCCTATGCGGGCTTCTGGGTGAGCCGCGATGAAACCGTCCAGTTGCAGGGACCGGCCTCGATCTCGAGCACGACGAACGTCTACAACCCGTCGACCGGGTCCGTTTCGCCGCTGCCGCGCACCGTACCGGTGAGCAACCCCTATAACCCGTTCGGCGTGCCGACGGCGATCAACCTGACCTTCCCGGGCAACGTAGTAGGGGCGGACACGGTATCGACGTTCTGGATGGCGAACACGGGCGTCAAAGGTTCGTTCGACACGGGCAGATTCGGCGCGTGGGACTGGTCGGCCGATTACGGCCACTCGCAGAGCACCGTCGATACGACGTATCGCAACCGGATCAACGTCGCGGGCCTCGAGAACATGCTCGCGAACGGCACCTACAACTTCTCGAACCCGGCCGCCACGCCAAACGGCCTGAACGGCGTTTTCACGGACGACGATCAGCAGGCCATCTCGAAGGTCGACAGCGTGACAGCCAAGGCCTCGACGTCGAATCTCTTCACGCTGCCCGGGGGCCCGGTCGGCCTGGGCCTGGGCACCGAGTTCCGTCACGAATCGTCGACGATCAACCCGCAGACGCTCGCGTCGCAGGGCGTATCCGCACCCGCGAACGTGCAGACGGTGGAGGGTTCGCGCAACGTCGCCGCCGCGTTCTACCAGGTCGACATTCCGATCCTGCGCAACCTGACGTTCACGCAGGCGGGCCGCTACGATCACTACAGCGACTTCGGCGGGGCGTTTTCGCCGAGTTTTGCGCTGCGTTTCCAGCCGGTGCAAATGCTGACGACGTATGCATCGTACAGTCGCGGCTTCCGCGCGCCGACCCTCGTCGAAAACTCGCAGGCCGTCTATCTCTCTCACCAGAACCTCGTCGATCCGAACGATCCGAGCGGTGTGCCGACCAAGCACTTCACGACGGAGCAAGTCGCGGGCAATCCGAATCTTCAGCCCGAGCACACGAAGAACTACAACATCGGCTTCCAGCTTTCACCCGATGCGATGACCGATATCGGTGCGGCGTTCTACAAGGTCCGCATCGACGGCGTCATCGGCACCGACGATCCGAACGCGGTGCTCGTCGCCAACGATCCCTCCCGTGTCGTGCGCAACGCCGACGGGTCGGTGCGTTACCTCGTTCAGCATTTCGTGAACCTAGGTGCGCTCGACACTGATGGCTTCGATCTCAATTTCCGCAAAGCGCTGCGTACCAAGTACGGCACGTTCACGCTCGCAGGCGACTGGACTTATGTGTGGCACTTCAAGCTGCACAGCCCCGGAACCGCACCGCAGGACTTCGCCGGCAACAACCTTGCGCTGCTGCAGCCGTTCGGCGCGAGCAATCCGCGCTGGAAGGGCAATACGAGCGTGAGCTGGGACTACCGGCAACTGACTACCACGCTGACCTGGCAATACACGGGGCCATATACGAACGCCGTGGCCGCGGAATTCGGCGACGGCGGTACGGGATCGGTGGCGTCGTACAGCCAGTTCAACCTCATGTTCAACTATCGCGGCTTCAAGCATTGGACGATTTACGGCGGCATCACGAACCTCTTCGACAAGAAGCCGCCGTTCGACGTCGAGTGGCAAGCCGTGCCCGACATCACTGGCTATGACCAGTCGCTCTACACGAACCTTGGTCGTTTCTTCCAGGTCGGGGCGACGTACCGGTTCTGACAGGGAGGAAGCCGCCAGGCGGCAACCGGTCCCGGCGCGCGGCCCGCGCCGGGACGACGAAGAACGAGCTGGACCGGGAGCCGGCCTCAGGTCAAGTGCAGAGATGCAGGGTTTGAACGCGAGGACGCTTGGCCAGCAGCACCTCGCTGCCGTCGATTTATCTTATTTTACATAATCAACATTATCGACATTTTTGATTGTGGCAGCCATATCCTAATGTCGTGTTCTGGCTATTTACAGATGTCGTGTTTTTGACTGCTGGCATGCTGGACGGCTGCCGGTTTCCCGGCGCCGGAGGCTGCGATGGCTGCAACGGAGCGGATCACGATGACGATGCGCGAGCTGGATCGACTCAAGGTCATTCAGGACGTAGCCGACGGCAAGCTCAAACCAGATTGACGACACGACAGATGCGCCGGTTGGTCGCCCGGTTACGGGCGCGGTCCAGCCAGTTTTGTTCAACAGAATGCGCGGACGTAGAAGATCGAGCGCCTAGAAGTTTCGCGCCACGCCAACCATGAACATGTCCTGGTCCTTGTCGTTGCCGGTTGCGACACGATTGAAGCGCAGGCTCGCCGCCCAATCGTTCGTCACCTGATAGGCCACTTGCGCGCTGAGCAACGCATTGAGTCGCGTCCTGCCCGAGCCGTCGTTCCGATCCCGCGAGAGATACGGACCGACGCCCGCCGACAGCGTCCATTTGCTCTTGATCGGCGCGACGTACCAGAATTGCGCGGCCACGCCGCGTCGGCCGGCCACGCCATTGTTGCCTTCGTAGACGAAGCTCGCCGAATAGGCCCACGCATTGCCGAGCGGCCGCTTGACTTCGACCATGTATCCCCTTTCGATCGGCACTTGAGGACGGTTCGTCTGCGACGTCCCGGCCCAAACGCCGATCTGCGTCTTGCCGTCCGAAAACGCAGGGCCAGGATCGCCGCCGAAATCCGAGCCGACGCCGAAGAGCACCGCGTCGGAATTGAATCCGCCGATCATCTGGACGTGGTTGTACTGCACCTTGAGAAAGAAGCGCTTGGGAACGACGTAATACCGCACCGCTGCCGACGCGCGCACGCCCCAGCGCTTGTCATTGCGTGGCTGGCCGTCGACATGGGTCGTGTCCATGCTGAAGTACGGGCCCGCCGAAAATTCGAGCGCCAGGCGACTGCCGACCGGCCAACGAAACGAACCCAGGGCGGCAAAACCGTCACGATGGTGATTCAACGGATGCCCTTCGTTCATGTACGCGAGGTAGACCGACAGGTAATCGTTCAAGACGTCACCGAAGCCGACTTCGTACGCACGCCAATGCATATCGCCACCCTCGGTCGCTCGTCCGTCGCCATACACCGCATAGGCGTTGAGCGTTCTCTCCGATTTCAGCCCGCTCGGCGAACTACTCGACGGTCCATCCTCGGCGTGCGCGTGTACCGGGCACGTCAGCATTGTCAGGCCGGCGATCGAGCTTGTGAGGACGAAGCGCGAACAGATGTAACGGCACTCTCCCATTTGGCCCCCTCACCTTGGTAAGCGCGTTTTCCGGGAAAAGTTGCTAACGATTATAGGCGGCGGACAGCAGGCGTCGAACACGCGTTTACGGCAATTCCCCTGCCCTGATGGCGAGCATGTTCGGTATCAGGGCATAAGAGTGCGTCGGGTCGGGCGCGTTTCAATGGACGCCAGTTTGGATTTCCAATGAACCTATTATGATAAGAAAAGTTATCCGAATAGCGGTATCGTTTGATCGAACTGCATGTTCCGAGGCAGAAGGTTCAGGCCATCAAATCACCAGAAAATCGGCTCCCTCGGTGAGATCGCGCCATGCTTCGATCTTCGCGCGGCGCGGCGCGGCGCGTCGAGGCGCCTGGACGCAACGTCGGGCTCCGCTTGGCCGAACAGCGGACGCAACGACGGCGTATCCGGCTCCAGCGCGGCGAGCACCGCGCCAAGCATCTGAACCCCCATCGGCGAGACGGCATCGTCGGGCCAGCGACAACGGGATTAATCAGGTCGGGATCGTCTGAAAGCCCTGCCCTGCAAGGCACGACACGATCCAGATACATTGAAATACAAAATATCGTATGCGATTTAATCGAATACGCTTGACTCAGGTGGTCGTGAGGCGGAAACTGCATCGCATGCGATCGAATCGCATCTGAAACAAACCTCAACCGACGGAGTAAATGATGAGCAAGATCGACAAAGTGCTGTACACGGGCAAGACGCATACGACTTCCGGCGGCCGCGACGGCGCCGCGCGCAGTTCCGATGGCCGCCTCGACATCCAGTTGTCGTCGCCGGGCAGCGCGGGCACCGGCACCAACCCGGAACAGCTGTTCGCGGCTGGCTGGTCGGCCTGCTTCATCGGCGCGATGCAACTTGCGGCGCGTGCCGCGAAGGTGACGCTGCCGGCCGATCTCGCGGTCGACGCCGAAGTGGACCTCGGCACGGCGGGCAACGCGTACTTCCTGCAGGCCCGGCTGAACGTGAGCGTGCCGGGGCTCGAGCGCGACGTCGCGCAACGCATCGTCGACGCCGCGCACCAGACTTGCCCGTATTCGAAGGCGACGCGCGGCAACATCGACGTCGAGATCCGGATCGCCTGAACGTTGCACCGGGCGGCCGAGTGCCCCCTCCCGAATTCCCGATTCCTTTTCCATCGAGGTGAAACATGAAAACCCAATTGATCGCTGCCCTGTTCGTCGCTGTTTCGGCTGCCGTTGCCGCTCCCGCGTTTGCCAATGAAGCCGCCGTGACGCGTGCGCAGGTGCGCGCCGAACTCACGCAGCTTCAACACGTCGGCTATCCGCTGAATCGCGCGACGGACGCGACCTACCCCAACGATCTGCAGGCCGCGTTGACGCAGATCCACGCCGACGACGCCGTCGCGGCCAACGCACCGGCTTCCGGCTACGGCGGCAACGCCGACACCGCGACGCAATCCGGCCGCCGGTATGTCGCAAGCGTGGTCGAGCGCTCGGTGTACTTCGGTCACTGAGCACCACGCCCGGTACGTGAACCCTGATCCCCGTTTATTCCTGATCCTATTTTGTCGAGGTGAATGATGAAGACCCAACTGATTGCCGCCCTTCTCATTGCCGTGTCGGCCTCCGTCGCCGCACCGGTTTTTGCCGGCGAAAGCACCGTCACACGTGCGCAGGTGCGTGCGGAACTGGCCGCGTTGCAGCAAGCCGGCTACCAGCCGAACCGCCCCAACGATCCGAACTATCCGGCCAATATCCAGGCGGCGCTGAAACGGATTCGCGACGACGGCGCCGTCGCGGCCGATACGCAGGCAGCCGATTACGGCAGCGATGCCGGCGGTGCCGCGCAGTCCGGCAGCCGAAACACGCTGCGCACCGCCGAGCGCTCGATTTATTTCGGGCATTGAGCGCGGCACGGCGAATTCGGCCGCTGAGGTCCGCCATATAAAGCGCATGCGATGTAATCGCGTGCGCTTTTCTATTGGTGTTGCCCGGGTCTGCGTTCGCGGTGCTATCCGCCCGCCCCCATCCGGGATTATTCTGTGCGGCACCCACCTTCCACCAAGGAGCCGCCGATGCCGGACGCCATGACCGGAAACGCGACAACCGATGCGCACGTGCTCGACCGGGTCGTCTGGAATGCGCTCACGGGCAGGCAGTGTCGCTTTGCGCTCGGCGACGGTCGTGCGCTGCGGTTCCCGACGGCCATCGCGCCATTTGCCGCGATCGACGACACGAGCCCGGCGTCGTTCGACGCGCTGTGCGGGCTGATCGCCGCACACGGCCCGGCGGCGCTCGTCACGCCGGACGAGATCGAGCCGCCGGCAGCTTTGTCGGTGATCCGGCGAGCGACGTTGCTTCAAATGACCTGGCAAGGTGCGTTCGATCCGACGCACGAAACGGAGCCTGTTCCGCTCGGCGAAGCCGACGTGCCTGACATGCTCGCGCTGACCGCCGCCGCGCAGCCGGGCCCGTTCGGCCCGCGCACGTTCGAGCTTGGCCACTACATCGGCGTGCGCAGTGAAGGCCGGCTGGCCGCGATGGCCGGCCAGCGGATGCAGGTCGACGGCTATACCGAGGTCAGCGCCGTCTGCGTGGACGCCGCGTTTCGCCGGCAAGGGCTTGCCGCGCGGCTGATCCGGTCGCTGATCGCGACGATCGGCGCGCGTGCGGAAACGCCGTTCCTGCACGTCCTGACGACGAACCGGGTGGCGATCGAACGTTATCTCGCACTCGGTTTCGTGGTCCGTCGCGAGATGCACCTGCTGGTGCTGGGCGATGCGCACGCATGACAACGCGGCCGGCGCGATTTCCGCGTCGGCCGCTTGTCGTGCCTGAGAGCTTTCAGGCTTCGGTCGACCGGATCAGGTTGCCGCGCAGCGTGACGATCGCCTTCTGTACCTTGGCGAACTCGTCCGGTTTCAGCCCGGTGGCTTCGACCAGGTTCATATCGAGCCCCTTCTCGCGCACGCGTCGACCGCTTTTCGTCAGGCTGACGAGCACCTGGCGTTCGTCGGACGGATCGCGGTGCCGCTCCAGGTAGCCCATTGCCTCGAGCTTCTTCAGGATCGGCGTCAGCGTATTGGATTCGAGAAACAGCTTCTCGCCGAGCTGGCCAACGGTCTGGTTGTCCTGCTCCCACAGCGCAATGATCGTGATGTACTGCGTATACGTGAGGCCGAGCTCGTCGAGGATCGGCTTGTATGCCTTGCCGAACGCGAGGTTCGCCGAGTAGATCGCAAAGCACAGGAACTCGGACAGCTTCGGCGCGGCGGACGGCGGGGTTTCAGTCGGTTTCATGGACTTCCTCCAGCGACGCGAACGGTCGCAGACAACCGCATTATATATCGCATGCGATCTTATCGGAAGCATGATAATCGGTGTCGATCGGCTGACGCGCGCCGCGCTCGTTCAGCCCGGCTTGTGGCGTTTGCCGGTTGGCTGACGGCTGATCGACAGCAGCGAGCACTGCACCGGATGCGCGATTTCGGTCGCGAGCCCGCCCGCGGCAAACAGCAGGATCATCAGCCAGCGCTTCATGCGTCCTCCACGATCGAAAGGCTCGCGCCATCGAGGACCGTCGCGTCGAGCGCGGTCGGATCGACGCCGTCGAGGCAACCGAGATTGACGCGCCAGCATGCCGGGTCCTTGCGGGTCTGGTGGAACGGATAGACGCCGCACCGGCTGCAGAAATAGTGGCGTGCGGTGTGCGTGTTGAAGCGATAGCACGTCAGCGCGTCCTCGCCTTCGACGATCGTCAGGTTGGCGGCGGCGAACATCGGGCTCATCAGCGCGCCGCGCCGGCGGCACAGGCTGCAGTTGCAGCGGACGGCCGGTGCAATGGCCGCGATGACTTCGAATTTGACGGCCCCGCAATGGCAGGACCCTTTGAACCAGGTGGCAGACATGACGGGCTCCGAAAGAGGTCACGCCTGCTTTATAGCGAACCCGCGCGCGGGCGTTGTATCGCACTGTATCCGCGCTCGGCGCAGATACAGGACATTGCACATCCGCGGCGCGCGCGATCTGCAGGCGACGGTTGCGTCGGCGCCCACACAGCAGGGGTCATGGTTTTCCCGCCCCGCGGGATGGCGCGGATGCGCATCGTTTTCGATACGCCCCTCCGCCACGCAGGCTGCACCGGCCTGTCGGGCGACTACGCGCTGCCGCGCGGCCTCTACCCTTTCTGCCCAGGAAAGGACGCTTGAAACATCCGCAATTATCACGTGCCGCCGATTTGCCCACCATGTATCGGACGATCGGCGCAGCCCGCACGGGCGGCGCTTGCACGCGCCCGGCGATGCCTGCCGTCGCGTCGCGTGGCCGGCGCGTTACACCGGTCGCGAACGCCAGGCCCAGCGCCACGGCATATCGATAATCAGGAGACACGATGAACAGCCAATCCCTCGACCTAGGCGGCCATGCCGGCGGCCCTGAATCCGCCCGGCCGCCGGCCGCTTCAGCAGGCACCGGCGCCGATGCGGCAGCCCTTCCCGGCCGCCGCGTCACGCTCGGCGATTTCATGGACGATCTGCCGGTCGGCGCATTGCATCGATTCGTCGTCTGGGTGATCGGCGTCGGGCTGTTCTTCGACATGTACGAGATTTTTCTCGTCAGTACGATCGGCTCCGCGTTGCAGCACGAATACGGGCTGAGCCGGCAAAGCGCCGATTTCAAGCTATTGCTGGCGTCGGCGTTCATCGGCATGTTCGTCGGCGCGATGTGCCTCGGCAGCCTGGCCGACCGCATCGGCCGGCGCAAGGCGTTCCTGCTCACGCTCGGGTGGTACAGCGCGTTCTCGCTGGTCGGTGCGTTTTCCGTGAACGCCGACATGCTCGTGGCATGCCGGTTCCTGACGGGCATCGGCGTCGGCGCGATCTATCCGGTCGCCGACAGCTTCCTGTCCGAAATCCTGCCGAAGGACAAGCGCGGGCGGCTCGCCGCGTGGGCCTACACGACTTCGTATGTCGCGGTGCCGCTCGTCGGCTTTCTCGCGCTGTGGCTGAATCCGTTGCAGGTGGCGGGCGTCGCCGGCTGGCGCATCATCCTCGCGATCGGCAGTCTCGGCGCCGTGTACGTGCTGCTCGTCCAGCACCGGCTGCCGGAAAGCCCGCGCTGGCTGCTCGCGCAAGGCCGCACGGCCGATGCGCACGCGGCGCTGCGGCGATTCGCGGAAAGCGCCGGCGTGCGTGTGCCCGAACACTTCGCGGAACCGGTCGAGCCGCAGCGGCCGCTGGGGCTCGGCGAGCGCATCGCGCTGCTGCGCCGCCAACCGTACGGCGCGCGCTACGTGATGCTGGCGATCTTTCACCTGTTGCAGGGCTTCGGCTACTACGGGTTCGGCACGCTGGCCGGCACGGTCGTGAAAAGCCGCGGCTTCGACGTGACGGACAGTACGCTGTTCATTGCGCTGTCGTTCATCGGCTATCCGATCGGCTCGCTGCTGTCGATTCCGCTGCTCAACTGGATCGAGCGCCGCACGCTCGTGATCGTGTCGATCCTGTCGATCGCGGTGTTCGGGCTGTGCTTCGCGTATTCGGGCAATACGATGCTGATCGTCGGCTTCGGGTTCCTGACGACCTGTGCGTCGAACGTGTTCAGCAACGCGTATCACGTGTATCAGGCCGAGATTTTCCCGGCGCGCGTGCGCTCGACGGCGATCGGCAGTACCTATGCGCTGTCGCGGATCGTGAGCGGCGCGCTGCCGTTCGTGTTGCTGCCGGTGCTCGGCCACTACGGCGCGGGCGCGATGTTCGGCGTGATCTCGGTCGCACTCGGCATCGTCGCCGTCACGCTGCGCGTGCTCGGGCCGCTGACCACGCGGCGCAGCCAGGACGAGATCAATCCGGTTTGACGCGGCGATCGGCACGGGGCGCACGGAGCCGCACCCGTGCGTCGCGTTGCCTCGCATTCACCGCGCCGACATGAAATCGAACAGCTTCGCGACGTCGGTCGTCAGCACGCTACCCGCCTTCACGCCGACCCACAGCGTGCGCGTCGCCCACGCGTCGTCGAGTTTCACGACACCGAGCCGCGCCGCACGCTCGCCGGTCACCGCATCGCGCGGCAGCACGCCGACGCCGAGCCCCGCCTCGATCATCCGGCTCACGCCATCGAAATTCGATACCTGGATTCGCAGCTTCAGCGAGCGCTCGGCCGCGAACGCGGCGTCGGTCATCCGCGCGAGCAGCGAGCTGCCGTCGCTCAAGCCCACGTAGTCCTCGTCGAGCGTATCCGCGAAGCGGATGCGCTCGCGCGCGGCGAACCGGTGCGTGCGCGGCACGAGCAGCACGAGCTCGTCGCGCCGGTACAGCCGTCGTTCGATGCCGGGCGCCGGCACGTTGTCGGCGAATACGCCGAGATCGGCCTTGCCCGACGCGAGCGCGTCGACGATCTCGTGACTCAGCCGCTCCTCGAGGCTGACCTTGATGCCGGGGTTGTCGGTGAGGAACGCGGCGAGATCGGCGGGCAGGAACTGGACGATCGCGGACGTGTTGGTCCAGACGTGGATATGGCCGCGCACGCCGGCGACGTAGTCGCTCATCTCGTGCGCCATCCGGTTGACCTGCTCGATCACCTTCGCCGCATGATCGAGCAGTGCGCGGCCCGCGGGCGTCAGCTCGACGCCGCGCGCATGCCGGACGAACAGTGCGCTGCCGGTCACGCTTTCGAGTTCGGCGATGCGCTTGCTGACCGCGGACAGCGTGAGCTGGCCGTGTTCGGCCGCCTTCGTCAGGCTGCCGTGCTCGGCGACGAGCGCGAACACGCGCAGCGACTGCAGATCGAAATGAAGCGGGTTCACCATGTCGTGGGGTCCTGGAGGGCCGTGTGAGCGTACGTCGTCATCGTGCCGGTCTGACGCCGATCATACGCCCGGCCGTGCGTGTGCGATATGGGATGGCTAGCGCGGCGCGATCGCATGCAATGCGGCGAGCATCGCGCCGTCGGGCGTCGCGAGATCGTCGAGCACCGCGAAGTGCTGCATGCCGGGCAGCCACGTGCGGGCGATTCGCTCGCCGGCGGCTTCGCACGCGGTTGCGTATTCGTCTGCCTGCCGGATGAGTTCGGGCAGTTCCGCATCGCCGACCGCCACGACGGTCGGGGCGCCGGGCTCGATGTGATGCAGCGGACTGTATGCGTCGACCTCGTGTGCGGTGAGCTGCAGTTTGTCGTTCAGGCAGCACAGCGCGATCGGTTCGAGATCGACGAGCGGGCTGATCGCAAGCGCCGATGCGACGGCCGGATGCGCGCGATGCAGCGCCGTCAGGTGGCCGCCCGCCGAATGGCCGCTCAGGTGAATCGGCCGCCCCGCGATACCAAGGCCGTCGCGGTCGGCCGCGAGATGGTCGAGCAGCGCGCCGATCTCGCCGACGATATCGGTCATCGTCGCGACCGGCGCGAGCGTGTATTCGGCGAGCACGACGTCGTAGCCGCGCGCGAGCGGCCCGCTCGCCGCATACGCGAAATCCTCTTTCGTGCAGTGCTGCCAGTAGCCGCCGTGGATGAACACGAACAGCGGCGCATCGCGCTGCCCGCACGGCAGCCAGTCGAATCGCTGCGCGGGTTGCGCGCCGTAGCGCAGGTCGCGGCGGCCGGGCGTCGCGGCATACAGCGCCGCGCTGCGCGCCTGGCATGACGCGAGCAACGCGGGGAAATCGGGAACAGCCTTCGTGTTCAGGTACGCGGCGTCGAGCGCCGCGCGGTCCATGCCGCGATAGAGGATCGTCATTGGGGAATCGCCCGGATCAGGTTGCGGATGCGCGCGGCAGGTTGGCGCCGTGCGCGCGGCGAAGGCGGCGGCCGGGCCGACGCCGTTGCGCCATTATCCGCAGTGCGGTCGCGCACGGCTATCCGGAATCGGCGGGCGCGGCGCGTGCCTGTCCGCTTTCGGCGAAGGACTGTGGCGCCGGGCGCGCAGCGTGCGGGTGCCCGCGCGGGCGACTGCACCCGCACGTCAGATCAGTTCGGAGATTTCGATCAGGTTCAGGTCGGGATCGCGCACGTAGATCGAGCGGATTTTCTGCGTCGCGCCCGTGCGTTTGACGGGCCCTTCCACGATCGGCCAGTCGACGCGTCGCAGGTGCGCGATCACGTCGTCGAGCGGAACCGACGCGATGAAGCACAGGTCGAGCGCGCCCGGCACCGGCACATGCGCTTTCGGCTCGAATTCCGCGCCGCGCACGTGGAGGTTGATCTTCTGGTTGCCGAAACGGAACGCGAGCCGGCCCGCGCCGAAGGTTTCGAGCTGCATCTGCAGCACCTCGGTGTAGAAATGCTTCGTCCGTTCCGGATCGACGCAGGTCAGCACGAGATGATCGAGATGGTCGATCAGCGTCATGGAATTCGCTCCTGTTTCTGTTGGGGGTCACGATTCACGAGAAAGCGCGTTGCGCTGGCATGTCGCCGGCGTCGGCGCGCGGCGGCGGATGAAGGTCGGAGCGGCGGCCGGCCTTCAGGATCTGGCTCGGCACGTCGTGCCCGATCAGCGCGGGCAGCCGCGCCGATGCGGCGAGCACGGCCGCCAGATCGATGCCCGTATCGTAGCCGTCGAGCTCGAGCATGTGCACCAGTTCCTCGGTGCACGCGTTGCCGGTCGCACCCGGCGCATACGGGCAGCCGCCGAGCCCGCCGAGCGACGCGTCGAAGCGGTCGATGCCGGCGTCGAGCGCCGCGAGCGTGTTGGCAAGCGCCATCCCGCGCGTGTTGTGGAAGTGCAGCGTGAGCTGCAACGCGCCGAAGCGCTCGCGTGCGCGGCGCGACAGATCGCGCACTTGCGACGGAAACGCCATGCCGGTCGTGTCGCACAGCGTGAAGCCGTGCACGCCGAGATCCGCGAAGCGCTGCATCCACGCGAGCACCGTTTCTGCCGACACGTCGCCTTCCATCGGGCAGCCCATCGCGGTCGACAGCGACACGTTGATCGCGACACCCGTGCCGCGCACCGTGTCGATCACGTCGCGCAACTGCGCGAACGACTGCTCGCGCGTCATCCGCAGGTTCGCGCGGTTGTGGCTCTCGCTCATCGACATCACGAGGTTCACCTCGTCGACGCCGCATGACAGCGCGCGCTCGGCGCCGCGCACGTTCGGCACGAGCACCGTATAGACGACGCCCGGCGCGCGCACGATGCCGTGCATCACGGCTTCCGCGTCGCGCAGCGCGGGAATTGCCTTCGGCGACGTGAACGACGTGACCTCGATCTTCGCGTAGCCGCAGGCGCTCAGCGCGTCGACGAGCGCGATCTTGTCGTCGGTGTCGACGAAGGCGGCCTCGTTCTGGAAACCGTCGCGGGTTGCGACTTCGTGGATATGGAGTCGTTGCGGATGCCGGTTCATGGGTTCGTCCCGATGGTTGTGTCAGATCACGCCGCGCGTACGCCAGTCGTCGCGCGTCGCCGCATCGATGCCGAGCGATTCGAGTACCGCATCGGTATCGGCGCCGAGCGCGGGCGCCGGCCGCTCGATGCGCCCGGGCGTCGCGTCGAGTTTCGGCACGATGCCCGGCACCAGCACGGGCGTGCCGTCGGGCAGCGCGGCGTCGACGATCATGTCGCGCGCACGGTAGTGCGGGTCGGCCGCGATGTCGGCCACGTCGTAGATGCGTCCGGACGGAATGCGCGCATCGTTCAGCGCGGCGAGCACGTCGTCGAGGTCGTGGCGGGCACTCCATTCGCCGATCGCCGCATCGATGCGCGCGACCTGCGCGACGCGCCCGTCGTTGTGGGCGAGCGCCGGATCGTTGCCCAGATCGGGGCGACCGATCAGTTCCATCAGGCGCCGGAAGATGCTGTCGCCGTTGCCGGCGATCAGCGCGTACTTGCCGTCGCGGCAACGGTACGCGTTGGTCGGCGCGATGCCCGGCAGGCTGCTGCCGGCCGGCTCGCGCACCGCGCCGAACGCCGCATATTCGGGCAGCAGGCTTTCCATCATGTTGAACACCGATTCGTACAGCGCGACGTCGACGACCTGCCCCTTGCCGCCCTGCTGCTCGCGATGCCGCAACGCCAGCAGCACGCCGATCACGCCATGCAGTGCCGACAGCGAATCGCCGAGCGAGATGCCGACGCGCACCGGCGTGCGGCCCGGTTCGCCGGTCAGGTGGCGCAGGCCGCCCATCGCCTCGGCGATCACGCCGAAGCCGGGCCGGTCGCGATACGGGCCCGTCTGCCCGAAGCCCGACACGCGCAGCATCACGAGCCCCGGATTGATCGCGGACAGTGCGTCCCAGCCGAGCCCCCAGCCTTCCAGCGTGCCGGGCCGGAAGTTTTCGATCAGCACGTCGGTGTCGGCGACGAGGCGGCGCACGACGTCCTGCCCTTCGGGCGTGCGCAGGTCGAGCGTGAGCGAGGTCTTGTTGCGCGACTGCGCGGCCCACCAGACCGACGTGCCGTCGTGCAGCAGCCGCCATTTGCGCAGCGGATCGCCGATGCCCGGCGGCTCGACCTTGATGACCTCCGCGCCGAATTCGGCGAGCATCCGGCCCGCGAACGGCCCGGCGATCAGTTGGCCAAGCTCCAGCACGCGGATGCCGTCCAGGGGGCGTGTCATGACTGTCTCCGATGAAAGCGTGTTGTCGATGACGGCGATCATGACGGCGTTCGCGCCCGGCGAAAATCGATCGATGGTCAACCCGCCTTTCCGAAACGGAAAGGCGGTCGTCGGTGCGAGCATGGTGTCGATCACGTAGCGAGCCTCTGCCTTTCCTTGCAGGAAAGCCCGCTCGCGCAACGATCAAACGATGGCGCACGCGCCGCCGGCAGAATCGAAGCCGTTCCGCGCCACCGGGCGCCTGCCAGCGAGACCCGCCATGTTTTCCGTTTCCGCTCCCGCGAAGATCGTGTTCCTCGACCGCGCGACGCTGTCGCCGCAGACCGGGCTGAAGCCGTTTCCGTTCCCGCACGTATTGCAGATATTCGACCGGACAGCCGCGCACGAGGTCGCGGCGCGCATCCGCGACGCGGACATCGTCGTGACCAACAAGGTGCGGCTCGACGCGGCGGCCCTCGCCGCCGCGCGGCCGTTGCGGATGATCGCGATCGCGGCGACCGGCACGGACATCGTCGATCTCGATACCTGTGCGGCACGCGGGATCGTCGTGAGCAATATTCGCGGCTATGCGGTGCGCACGGTGCCCGAGCATACGTTCGCGCTGATCTTCGCGCTGCGGCGCAGCGTCGTCGCTTATCGCGACGCGGTGCGCGCGGGGCGCTGGCTCGACAGCGGGCAGTTCTGCTTCTTCGACCACCCGATTCGCGACCTGGCCGGTTCGACGCTCGGGATCGTCGGCGACGGCGTGCTCGGGCGCGCGGTGGCCGCCATCGCGCGTGCGCTCGACATGCGGGTGCTGTTCGCGGCGCACGGCGACACATCGGGCGACGGTCATGCGCCGCTCGACACGCTGCTGCGCGACAGCGACGTGATCACGCTGCACTGCCCGCTCACGCCGGCCACGCGGCACCTGATCGACGCACACGCGTTTGCGCGGATGGCGCGCCGGCCGCTGCTGATCAATACCGCGCGCGGCGGGCTCGTGGACGAAAGCGCACTCGTCGATGCGTTGCAGTCGGGGCAGATCGCGGGCGCGGGGTTCGACGTGGTCACGCAGGAGCCGTTGCCGGCCGCGCATCCGTTTCACGCGATCCTGTCGCATCCGGCGTTCATCCTGACGCCGCACGTCGCGTGGGCGAGCGACGAGGCGATGCAGGCGCTCGCCGATCAGCTCGTGGACAACATCGCCGCGTTCGTCGGTGGTGAACCGCGGCACGTCGTGTGACACGCACCAACAGAACGGCCCCGCTCGATTGCCCGAAGCGGGGCCGGCTGAATGCGGGGCTGCTTACGCCAGCGACTCGGCACGTAACGGGTTCGTGCGTCCGCCCTATCTTGCGGCCGGTTTCTGAATACCTGATGAACGCGACTTTAAGGCATTCAGGCCGGCAGTGATGTAGGGCAAGTCCGAAAGGCGGAAAAGCCGCTCAGTCAGGCCGCTCAGTAGGCGGACATCTCGACGCAAGGATCGACCTTGGACGGCGAGCAGATGACCGAGTACTTGGCGCTCTCGCGCATCAGCGCTTCGCCTTCGTGCAGCGCGATCTTGATCTCGGGGTGACGTTCGTACGCAAGGAAGGCCGAGCACACGACGGCGGACATCACGACGAGGGAAAACACAAATTTTTCAAGGGTTTGGAAACGTTCAGGCATGGTTGGGACCTTTCTCTCTCGCCGTAATTATACCTTGAGATAAGGGTTTTCCCTATAACTCTGCCCGCATACCGAGGATGGGGTCAAACGAGATAAGACAAGTGCTTGCGCCCTTTTATCGAAAAAGCGGGCCGCGCGGCCCGTACGAACGGGGCCGTCTGCACGAGGACGGAACGAGGGCTTGCCGGTGGCCGGCGCGTCACTGGCCCACTGCGTCACTCCGGCGCCGACGCGCCACTCGCCGCATTGCCCGGCCAGGCCTTGCCGATATGGTCGATCAGCGACTTCGCGGTGCCCGTCACGAGCGCCGCGTCGACGCCCGACGTCTGCCACGCGCCGTCGGCCGCCTTCACGAAGGTCAGGTTCGCGCGCGACGGCGAGTAATCGGCATTGCGCCACGTGACCACGACGTCGCACGAATACGTGCGATCGCCGAGCTTCTTGCAGTCGCCGTCGGGTTTCGCCGACACGACGTCGGCCGACACGGGCAACGGCTGGCCGAACAGCGCGTTCAGCCCGCCGTGGTTTTCCGCTTCGAGCGCGCGGCGCACGGCGGCGTCGACGTCGCTCGATCCGGGGCCGTCGTGAAGCAGATTGCAGGCGGCCAGCAGCGTCGAAGCGCCGGCGAGTGTCAGCAGCGTGTGAAACTTCATGGATATCCGTTGATCGGGTGAACGCCGCGTAGTCTGCAACGTCCGCGTGTCGTGCGCGGTATCCATTTGTAACCAATTGCACGGCTACCTACAGCCTGGCGACCCGGTGCGATCGTGCGATGCCCTCGCCTATTGCCGCTCCTGCTTCACGCGGCTCACGAGCTGCGTCGGACTGACGAACTGCAGCGCGATCACGACCCATACGAGCGTGATGGCCATATAGATCATCGCCATCGCGTCGATCGACTGCGGCGCGCGCACACCGGTCGAGAACACCGCGTAATACAGCGCGACGACGAGCGTCTGCGTGCTCGGGCCCGCGGTGAAGAACGTCAGCTCGAACATCCCGATCGTGCGCACCAGCACGAGCAGCCCGGCCGCGAGCATGCCGGGCACCAGCAACGGCAGCAGCACGTAGCGGAAATAGCGCCACGTGTTCGCGCCGAAGATGCGCGCGGCCGCTTCGAGGTTCGGATCGATCTGTTCGATGAACGGCGTCATCACGAGGATCACGAACGGCAGCGCCGGCACCAGGTTCGCGAGGATCACGCCCGGCAGCGTGCCCGCGAGCCCGATCTTGTACATCACCGTCGCCATCGGAATCCCGTACGTGACGGGCGGCACCATCAGCGGCAGCAGGAACACCAGCAGCGCGAAGCGCTTGCCGCGGAACTGCACGCGCGCGAGCGCATACGCGGCCGGCACGCCGAGCGCGATCGACAGCAGCACGACCGCGCCGACGACCTCGACGGTCACCCACAGCACGCTCGCGAGCTGGAAGTCGTCCCACGCCTTCGCATACCAGTGCAACGTGAAGCCCTGCGGCAACGGCGTGCCGAACCAGCGCGTCGCGACCGAGTTCACCGCGACGGTCGCGATCAGCAGCATCACGTTCAACAGGAAGAACGCCATCAGCCCCCAGACGAGCGCCTTCCATGCGCGGCCAGCGAGATTGCTTTTCATCCGGTGCGGTTTCCTTGCATCGACGGGCCGCGCATCGGGTGCGTCGTGCTTCGGCGGCCACGTGCGGGCGGCATGATCGTCGGTTGCCATCAGCCCTTGCCTCCCGTCACCGCGCCCGTATAGAAGAAGCGGCGCGCGCCGAGCATCGACGCAACCACCAGCAACTGCACGAAGCCCATCACGATCGCGATCGCCGACGCGAGCGAATAGTCGTAGCTTTCGAACGCGGCCTCGGCCGCCGCGATCGAGATCACGCGGGTCGGGCCGGCCGGCGCGCCGAGCAGCACGGCCGACGGAAACACCGAGAACGCCTGCACGAACGACAGGCAAGCGGCCATCGTGAGCCCCGGCACGAGCAGCGGCAGGTAGATCTGGCGAAACTGCTGCCACGGGTTCGCGCCGAGGGTGGCGGCCGCGCGCGCGAGGGTCGGGTCGATGCCGCTGATGTACGACAGCATCAACAGGAACGCGAACGGAAAACCCGACACGATCAGCGACAGCAGCACGCCCCAGTAGTTGTGCGTGAGGCGCACTTCGTCGGTGTACAGGTGCAGCCCCTGCAGCGCCTGCGGAAACCAGCCGTTCGGCCCGAAATACGTGAGCATCCCGTCGGCGACGAGCACCGTGCCGAGCGTGACCGGAATCACGAGCAGCGTCGTGACGAACTTCTGGTACGGCGAGTTGCGGCGCAGCGCGAACGCGACGGGCACCGCGATGCCGACGTTGAGCAGCGTCGCCGGCACCGCGAGCTTCAGCGTGACGAGCACAGTCGGCCACATCGCTGTGTCGGTGAAGAACTGCACGTAGTTCGCGAGCGCGCCGCCGCCGTTCGTCGCGTTCGTCGGCTGGAACGACAGCACGAGGCCGTACGCGAACGGATAGATGAACAGCGCGGCGATGAACGCGAGCGCCGGCGTGACGAGCCAGGCTTTCGCGTCGCGCGGCGCGCCGCCGGTCGCGAGCGTGCTCATGCGGCCTCCGGGCGCGACGCCGCCGCGCATGCCGGGTTGCGCGGGCCGTTCATTGCGCCTCTCCCGCATAGACGAGCGTGCGCGCGGGCGCCACGCACAGCCGCAAGCGCTCGCCTTGCGTGAACTCGCCGGCCACGCGGGCCCAGATCGAACCGAACGGCGTGATCGCGCGAATCAGCGAATCGCGGCCGCCATACTCGACCGTCTCGACGGTCGCGTCGAACGCATTGTCGGCACCCGCTTCCGCGCGTTCGATGTCGTCGGGGCGCAGCGCGACCACGACCTCCTTCGCGTCGAAGCCGGCCATCGGCACGCCGATGAGGCGCACGCCGCCCGACGTGACGTTCACGTAATCGCCGGCCATCCCTTCGAGCGTAAACGGCAGCACGTTGCGATAGCCCATGAAGCGCGCGACATGCAGGTTGTGCGGGCGCGTGTAGACATCCTTCGGCGACGCGACCTGCTGCACGACGCCCTCCTTCATCACGACGATGCGGTCGGCCATCGACAGCGCCTCGTCCTGGTCGTGCGTCACGTAGATCGTCGCGCGTTCGAGCTGCGTGTGGATGCGGCGGATTTCCGCGCGCATCTCGATGCGCAGCTTGGTGTCGAGGTTCGACAGCGGCTCGTCCATCAGCACGAGCGGCGGCTCGATCACGATCGCGCGCGCGATCGCCACGCGCTGCTGCTGCCCGCCCGACAGTTGCCCGGGCAGCTTGTCCTCATGACCGACGAGCTGTACGAGTTCGAGCGCCTGCTGCGCGCGCCGCCGCGTTTCCTGCTTCGCCACGCCGCGCATCTTGAGGCCGAAGCCGACGTTCTCGAGCACCGACATGTGCGGAAACAGCGCGTAGTTCTGGAACACCATCCCGAAGCCGCGACGCTCGGGCGGCAGCACGTCGATGCGCACGTCGTCGAGCCAGATGCCGCCGCGCGTGAGCGGCTGCAGCCCCGCGATGCAGTTCAGCGCGGTCGATTTGCCGCAACCGGACGGGCCGAGCAGCGCGATGAATTCGCCGCGCCGGATCTCGAGGTCGAGCCCGTTCAGCGCGGCGACCTGCGCGCCTTGCGTATTGGTAAAACTGCGGCACACGCCGTCGAGCCGCAACCGTTCGAAACTGTGCTTCATTCCTCGAACTCCATCGACGCGGCCGCCGCGGCGCCCGCCGGTTCAGCCGTCACTTCGATTTCTGCGAACCGATCTCGCGATCCCATTTCTGGAACGCGGCGACCATCGCCTGCGCGTTGAGCGGCTGCACGTGCGGACGATCGGCGAGCAGCTTCGCGTATTCCGGGCGGCCGAATTTCCTGATCACTTCCTGGCTGTGCGCGGGCGCCATCTCGAGCGTCACGCCCTTCACCGCCGGGCCCGGGTAGAAGTAGCCGTCGTCGTAGGTCATCGCCTGCTGCGCCGGTTCGAGCAGGAAGTTCATCAGCTTGAACAGCACGTCGAGCTTTTCCTTCGGCACGCCCTTCGGGATCACCATGTAGTGCGCGTCGTTGACCCACGTCATGTTGTCGAACGCCTGGATCTTGAATTCGGCCGGCACGATGCCGAGCGCGCGCGGGTTCAGGTCCCAGCCGGTGACGGTCACGGTCATGTCGCGCGTGCCTTCGCCGAGCTCCTTCATCACCGCCGACGTCCCGCCCGGGTAGTACGGCACGCATTCGTTCAACTGTTTCAGGAATGCCCAGGTCTTGTCCCAGCCGTTGATCGGGTCCTGCGGATTCTTGTCGCCGAGCACGTACGGCAGCCCCATCAGGAATGTGCGGCCGGGGCCCGAGTTCGCGGGGCGCGCATAGATCAGCTTGTTCGGGTGCGCCTTGCACCACGCGAGCAACTGGTCGGGCGTCTTCGGCGGGTCGCTGACCTTCGCCGGGTTGTATTCGAGCAGCGGGCCGGCCGGCATGTAGGTCACTTCGAGGCCGAAGCCCTGCGCGAGATCCTGCATCTTGCGCGGGCCGGGCGCGTACTTGTCGAGCACGCCGGGGAGCGCGGCCGCGTTGTCGGGCAGGAGCTTCTGCCACAGGTTCTGCTCGATGCCGGCGGCCAGCGCGTCGGTGCCCGTCAGCACGAGGTCGATGTCCGAGCGCCCCGCCGCCTGCATCGCCTTGATCTTGCCCGGCAATTGCGGCGCGGGCGCGTTCGTGAACGTGACGTTCGCGACGAGGCCCGGGTTCTTCTCCTTGAACGCCTCGATGGCCTTCTGCGTGAGCTGCAGGTTGCCGGCGACGTCGACGATGTTCAGCGATACGGGGGCCGCAACGGCCGCGGCGGCCGACAGCGTGAAGCCTAGTGCGAGTGCGATCCGGCGGACACGGCGAGCGATCGGGGTGGTGTTCATGTCTCCTCACTTCGGTCGGTGGATGGGACCTTTCTTGTCAGGAAATCATGACGGCGTTATACGATGTCGGTCAACAAAAAACCACGGAATGCGGGGCGGGACTTTCCCTGACAAAAAGCTTCCGTTTGTTGACGAATTGCGCGGTGGCCGATTCTGTCGAGGGTGACGGAGTCGTTTGGCCGGGTGTGTTAGGACGTCGTATCTCGATGAGAGGCGGAACGGGTCGGGCCGTCGGCGGCCCCCGGTCGACGGAGACACGTTGCCCGCTGTGTCTTGCGGTACCGTGAGCCGCGCTGAACATAGCGATCGCGCCGAACCACCGGCGGCCGGCCGACCCCTGCATCGATTCCCCGGATCGGCTACAGTGGGCGCTTTCGGCGCGCTCCGCCCTGCCGCCGCGCCGCGAACCGTGCGCGAGCGCGGCGGCACGGGCGGAGCGCGGATCATTCACTTCGACGAGCGAACCTTCATGCCCGATCTGTCCGCCTTCCCGATCACGCAAAAGTGGCCGGCCCAGCACCCCGACCGTCTCCAGCTCTATTCGCTGCCGACGCCGAACGGCGTCAAGGTGTCGATCATGCTCGAGGAAACCGGCCTGCCGTACGAGCCGCACCTCGTGCGCTTCGACACGAACGACCAGTTCTCGCCCGAATTCCTGTCGCTGAACCCGAACAACAAGATCCCCGCGATCATCGATCCGAACGGCCCCGACGGCCAGCCGCTGCCGCTGTTCGAATCGGGCGCGATCCTGATCTATCTGGCGGACAAGACGGGTCAACTGATCCCGCAGGATCTCGCGGGCCGCTACGAGACGATCCAGTGGGTGATGTTCCAGATGGGCGGCATCGGGCCTATGTTCGGGCAGCTCGGCTTCTTCCACAAGTTCGCCGGGCGCGATTATGAGGACAAGCGTCCGCGTGACCGTTATGTCGCCGAATCGAAGCGCCTGCTCGGCGTGCTCGACGCGCATCTCGCGAACCGCCAGTGGGTGATGGGCGATACCTACACGATCGCCGATATCGCGATCTTTCCGTGGGTGCGCAATCTGGTCGGATTCTATGAGGCGGGCGATCTGGTCGGGTTCGGCGAATTTGGGAACGTCAAGCGGGTGCTCGACGCGTTTGTTGGGCGGCCGGCTGTCGCGCGGGGGCTCAATATTCCGGCGCGGGGCTGAGTGACCGGGCGGCAGCGGGCACATCGTCCGCGGCCCGCGCTACGCTCGAGTCAGGCCCACCGCAATGCGCGGTGGGCATTTTTTTGCTCATCACGAATTTTGGGGGAACGCCGGGAAGACTGTCGGTGTTCGGCCAATTTCCGCCATTCGCGACCGTCCGCAGTCGAGTCGACATTATGAGTACTCCAGTATGTCGAGTCGCCCACGCGCTGCGGGAAAACGAGTCTGACCAGGCCGCGCTTCACGTACTAGTCTTCTGGCATACGGAGCGGGTGCCTCACACTCACCAGCGGCTCTTGTGCAACCTTGGCCGAGCCTATGACGAAGCGCCACCACATCCGCTCAAGAACGTTGTTCGATACGGCGGACTGGACAAAGCCGCCGCAACTCTGAAAATCGGACGTAGATACGCCGTCAGGCCCAGAGGCTATTCAAGACAGCGTACCTATTTCAGGGGGGGAAAGAGCGATCGGCGTGCGGAACAGCACGGCATTTAGCGGTTGGAGATAGCGCTATGAACGGGAAAACTCTCTTTACCTGTACTTTGCTGTTGGCTGGATGGTTCTGCTTCGCGTCGCCTGCTTTTTCCCAGTCCTCTCCCCCGACGTCCGAAACCGCAAAACAGACCGAAGCGCTGGTAGACAAAGCTGCGGAGCTGATTGACAGAAAAGGCAAGGAGGCATTCTCTGAGTTCAGAGTGAATGGCAGCGAGTGGTTCCACGGGGATACCTATGTGTTCGTTTACGATCTGAAGGCGAATGTCCTGTTGAATCCGGCAATCCCATCACGCGAGGGGACCAACGTAAGCGGCCAGAAAGATACCAACGGCAAGCTGTTTCACGATGCCATGATTGAGACGGCCGAAACGAGGGGATCGGGCTGGGTTGACTACATGTTCATGAGGCCCGGGCAAACTCATCCGTCGCATAAATGGACGTATGTGAAGGCAGTGAAGATCGATGGGGTTCCGGGCCTGGTGGCGTCGGGCTTCTATTCGGAGTAGGTTCTGGCTAGCCCCAGTCGACCCCACCACAGAGGCGGACGAATCCGTTTTGGCCGGTGGCCCTCCCGTGAATTCTCATGAGCAGCGGTTTGCCAGCCTTATCTGCTAGAACACTTTCACGTGGAGTTCACTTCCTTCGGCGATGTGGGCTGTTTTGAACATTGAACGTTGAACGTCCGCTTTCGGCCTTCGAATTCGAGACTTTGTATTTCCGCTTCGGGTCGACTACAGCCGAACGCGTCGGGCGGCATACGGCCAGATGCGGTCGTTCGACCGGGGCCAACGCGCATGCCGGAGCGGCGCTTGATGTCCGTACTCCGGTCACGTGCCCGTCGCGCGCTCGCCTATTGACCCATGCTCCAGAGATTGATAGGATGGCCTCACTTTCAAAACGCCCTCCCGGTCCGCCGGGAGGGCGTTTCGTTTTGGTTCCTGCAACCAAAATGGAACCCTGGAATGAAAGCCTCTCTTGAAATCCGATCTGGCTCGGATGCCGGTCTCGGGTATGTGCAGTATGGCAATGGTCCAATTCGCGTGCTGGTCATGCACGACTGGCTCGGCGACCATTCCAGCTACGATGCAGTCATGCCTTGGCTCGATGGCCATTCGTTTAGCTACGTTTTCGTCGATTTGCGCGGCTACGGGCAATCCATCAACCTGGACGGTGAATTCACGGTCCAGGAGATTGCAGCCGATTGCCTCATGCTCGCTGACCGACTGGGTTGGACGCACTTCCATATCGTCGGCCACTCGATGACCGGAATGGTCACGCAACGTATTTCGGCGGACGCGCCGTCCCGCGTCATAAGCGCGATCGCCGTATGTCCCGTTTCCGCAGCTGGAAATCGGTTGAGTCCTGATGCACTGGCTTTCTTTGCCAGCACCATGCAAGACGACGATGCCCTTCGGCGGCTGTTTCGCTTCGTCACCGGAGGACTTTCCGATTCGTGGGCTGAACGCAAGGTCCGACAAAGCCGCGACACAGTCTCACCTGCCTGCCGGGCCAGATACCTCGAAATGCTCGTCACGGCAGACTTCGTCGATGACGTTCGGGGTCTTGAAACACCGTATTTGGTCATCGTTGGTGATAAGGATCCCGGACTGGATTCGGAGGCAATGGCGCACACTTTTCTCGCATGGCATCCGAACGCAGAACTGCAAGTTATCCCCAACTGCGGTCATTACCCGATGCAGGAGTGTCCGCCATATTTCGCAACCGTTATCGAAGGCTTCTTGAAACGCGGCGCCATTTGACTTGACTGGCCGAAAGAAAGCTGTAAGCGGACATATTCGGGCACGGGCCTGGATTGTCCGCAACGGGTCGGCAAGCGACGTCCACGAAAAAATTCACGAAGAATTTTTTTGCACGCCGCGTACGCTTTCATCACGCATTCTTCAACGCCGCGTCCCTTCCTCCCCTTCCGGCGTTGGATCTTCCAGCCCCGCCAGCAGCTTTCCGAGCAGTTCCGACAACTGCGCCTGTTCCGTCGCCGACAACGCAGCCAGCAGCGCACGCTGATTCTCGATGTGCGCAACAACCGCTTCATCGATCAGCGCCCGCCCCGCATCCGTCAGCGCGACGAGCGTGCCGCGCCCGTCGGCCGGGTTCGGCCGGCGCTCGACCCACCCTGCCTTCTGCAACCGGTCGATGCGCGCGGTCATCCCGCCCGACGACATCATCAGCGCGTCGTACAGCGCGGTCGGCGTCAGCGCGTACGGTGCGCCGCTGCGCCGCAGCGTCGCGAGCACGTCGAATTCACCCGGCTGCATGCCGTAGCGCGCGAACAGCGGATTGAGACGGTCGCGCGCGATCACGAGCGCAGCTTCCTGCAACCGCCCCACCACCACCATCGACGTTGCGTCGAGATCCGGACGCTCGGCGCGCCATTGCGCGAGCGCATGCTCGGCTCGATCCATTAACCCTCCTCGGCCTGCCAGTTATCTTGACGTCGAGACAAATCACCATTTATCTTGATGTCGAGATACTTTACCTGAAAAACGCGCGGCGCCTCGCTGGCAGCCACGCATCGATATCGAGGGCCTTGCGATGAATCGCTTCACTTCCCCCGGATGGCGGCTCGCCGCGATCGTGCTGGTCGGGCTGAACCTGCGGCCGGCGCTTGCCGCGGTCGGCCCGCTGCTCGACATGATCCAGCGCGCGACGGATATCGGCGACGGCGCGGCCAGCCTGCTGACGACGATCCCGATCCTGCTGATGGGGCTCGGTGCGCTGAGCGCACGGCGCCTGCAGCGCATCACCGGGATCGCGGGCGGCGTATGGCTCGGCGTCGCGTTGATCGGGCTGGCCTGCGCATCGCGCGCCGGTGCGCAGCACGCATGGCTGCTGCTCGCGAGCGCGTGCTGCGCGGGTGTCGGGATCGCGATGGTGCAGGCGCTGTTGCCCGGCTTCGTGAAGGCGCATTTCGCGACGCGCATCGGCGGCGCGATGGGCGTCTATTCGACGTCGATCATGGGCGGCGCGGTACTCGCGAGCGTCATCGCGCCATTCGCCGCGGCGCGCTGGGGCTGGCTCGCCGCGCTCGCCGGCTGGGCGCTGCCGGCGGCGCTCGCCGCATTGGCGTGGCCGCTGGCCAGCCGTGGGGGCGACGCGCTTTCCGCCGGGCCGGTGTCGGTATCGAATGCACGGCCGTCGCGTTCGCCTCGCGCCTGGCGACTCGCGCTGTTCTTTGGCATCGCGACGGGCGCCTACACGCTCGTGCTCGCATGGCTGCCGCCGTACTACATGCGGCTCGGCTGGTCGCCGACCGCGGCGGGCAGCCTGCTCGGCGGCGTGACGCTCGCGGAAGTCGTCGCGGGGCTGACGATCTCCGCGACGATCGATCGCCTCCCCGATCGCCGGCCCGGGCTGCACGCGGCGATCGCGTCGCTGTTCGTCGGGTTGCTGGTGATGCTGGCCGCGCCCGACGCGCTCGCGCTGCCGGCCGCGCTGCTGCTCGGCGCGGGGATCGGCGCGCTGTTTCCGCTGTCGCTGATCGTCACGGTCGACCATGCGGCCACGCCGGCCGATGCTGCGTCGTTGACGGGGTTCGTGCAGGGTGTCGGTTATTTGATCGCCGGGCTATTCCCGTTCGCGGCCGGCATCGTGCGCCAGCAACTCGCGGACCTGACGCCCGCGTGGATCGCGATGGCGTGCCTCTGTGTCGTGCTGTTCGCGCTCGCGGCCGGGCTTGCGCCGAAGCTGGCGCGGCACGTCGCGCGGGCCTGAGCGACGCCGCGGGCCAGCGGCCCGGGCGCCTGCCTGCCCGGTGTCGTCCCGGCAGCTCGCACCAGCAATATCCTCGCGGCCCGTCCAGATACCCGGCTTCACGGCGCTGGCGCGTTCAGCCCGCGCTCGCATACAGCGTCGAATCCGCGAACCCTTCGGCGTCGAGCACGCGCCCGATCAGGATCAGCGCGGTGCGCTCGATCTGCGTGCCCTGGACCTTGCCGACGATGTCGGCCAGCGTGCCCGTCACGCGTTCCTCGTCGGGCCAGCTTGCGCGATAGATCACCGCCACCGGGCAATCGGCGCCGTAATGCGGCAGCACTTCGTCGACGATACGCGCGAGATGGCGCACGCCGAGATGGATCGCGAGCGTCGCACGATGCGCGGCGAGCGCGCCGAGCGCTTCGCCTTCCGGCATCGTCGTCTTGCCCGCGAAACGCGTGAGGATCACCGTCTGCGCGACGCCCGGCAGCGTGAGCTCGACGCCGAGCGTGGCCGCGCATGCGGCCGTGGCCGTCACGCCCGGCACGATTTCGTACGGAATCCCAAGTGCTTTCAGGCGGCGGATCTGCTCGCCGATCGCACCATACAGCGACGGGTCGCCCGAATGCACGCGCGCGACGTCCCGACCTTTCGCGTGTGCGGCCGCGAGCAGCGCGACGATCGCGTCGAGATCGAGTTCGGCCGTGTTGACGACCTGCTCCGCGCGATGACCGTCGAGCACGGCGGCCGGCACGAGCGAGCCCGCATACAGGATCACCGGGCACGTGCGCACGAGCCGCTGGCCCTTCACCGTGATCAGCTCCGGGTCGCCGGGGCCCGCGCCGATGAAATACACCGTCATCGAAATTTCTCCGTCAATTCGTTGGGTGGCCGCTGCGTCGCGTCAGGCGCGCACGGCCGGATCGAGTGCGTCGATGAGTGCCGTGACCGAGTCGAACGCGCGGTCGGCATCGGGCAGCGGCGGCCGGCGCAGCATCACGACCGGCAGCCTGCGTTCGCGCGCGACGTCGAGCTTGGCCTCGGTGGCCGCGCCGCCGCTGTTCTTGCTGACGACGACGTCGATGCCCGCCAGCGCGAACAACGCGCGCTCGCCGTCGAGCGTGAACGGCCCGCGCGTGGCGACGACCTGCGCACGGGCGTTGCCGGGATGCGCATCGAGGCAGCGCACGAGCCAGAACTGGTGCGGCGGAATCGTGTCGAGATGCGCGAGCGGTTCGCGGCCGAGCGTGAACAGCGGGCGCCTGAATGGCGCGAGCGCGGCCTCGATGCCTGCCCAATCGTCGACCATGCGCCAGTCGTCGCCGGGTTGAGGCGTCCACGGTGCGCGGCGCAGCGCCCATAAAGGCACGCCCGTGTCGCGCGTCGCCGCCGCGGCGTTCGCGCTGATTCGCGCGGCATACGGATGGGTTGCGTCGATCACGAGGCCGATGCCCGCGTCGCGCAGATACGCGGTAAGCCCGGCTGCGCCGCCGAAACCGCCGACGCGCACGTCGCAGCGCAGATCGTCGGGCGTCTTGCCGAGTCCGGCGAGACTGTAGACATGATGCGGGCCGAGCGCGCGCGCGATTTTCAGCGCATCGCCGGTGCCGCCGAGCAGCAGGATGCGCGGGCTCATCGCGCCATCCCGACGCATCGCGCCATCCCGACGAAGCGGCCCTGCCGGTCGATCGCGAACATCTCGACCGCGACCGACGGCGGCACGATGTCGCGCGCCACCCGCAGCGCATGCACGCAGACGAGATCGCCGAGCGGCACGCCGTCGGCCTGCGCCAGTTTCAACGCTTCCTGGCTCGTGTTGGCCGCGCGCATCGCGGCCTGCAGCGCCTCGTTCGCGCCGGCTTCGGCCGCCCACTGCGCGAGCAGCGGCAGGTCGATGCTCGAATGGCGGCTGTGCAGGTCGAGATGGCCGGCCGCGAGTTTGCTCAGCTTGCCGAAGCCGCCGCACATCGACAGGCGCGCGACGGGCGCGCGCCGCAGGTGCTTGAGCACCGCGCCCGCGAAATCGCCCATCTCGATCAGCGCCATGTCGGGCAGGTGGTAGTGCGCGCGCATCGCGTTCTCGCTGGCGTTGCCCGTGCAGGCGGCGATATGCGCGATGCCGTTCGCCCGTGCGACGTCGATGCCCTGATGAATCGACGCGATATAGGCCGAACACGAGAACGGCCGCACGATGCCGGTCGTGCCGAGGATCGACAGCCCGCCGACGATGCCCAGGCGCGGGTTCATCGTCTTCAGCGCGAGCATCTCGCCGCCTTCGACGCCGATCGTCACGTCGAAGCCACCCGCGTAGCCGTGCTCGGCCGCAAGCGCCTCCAGATGCGAGGTCATCATCTGGCGCGGCACCGGATTGATCGCCGGTTCGCCGACCGGCAACGTCAGCCCCGCGCGCGTGACCGTGCCGACGCCCGGCCCGGCATGAAAGCGCACGCCGGGCGCCGCCGCGAGCGCGACGCGCGCGAAGATCAGCGCGCCATGCGTGACGTCCGGATCGTCGCCGGCATCCTTGATCGTGCCGGCTTCGGCGCCGTCGGCGGTCGTGCGGCAGAACTCGAGCCGCATCATCACGCGCTGCCCCTTCGGCAGCACGATCTCGACCGCGTCGTCCGCGTGACCCGCGAGCAGCAGCCGCGCGGCCGCGAGCGACGTCGCGGTCGCGCAGCTGCCGGTCGTGTAACCGAAGCGCAGCGGCGCGGGTTGTTCGGGGGTTTCGTCGCGCATCACGCGTCCGTTGCGTTCGACGAATTCGACGAGTCGGCCGTGTCGGTCGCGTCTGCCGTGTCGGGCTTGCGCACGTCGTACAGCGTGACCGGCAACGGCTGTCGCCACGTGTCGAAGCGGCCGAGCGGTTCGGCATGCGCGAACGACACGCGCGTGAGCGTGCCGCCATGCGCGTCGCGCCACGCGGCGAGCGCCATCTCGCCCTGCAGCGTGACCGCGTTCGCGACCAGCCGGCCGCCGGGCTTCAGCGAAGCCCAGCACGCGTCGAGCACGCCGGGCGCCGTCGCGCCGCCGCCGATGAAGATCGCGTCGGGCGCGGCGAGCCCCGCGAGCGCATCGGGCGCACGGCCCGCGACGAGTTGCAGGCCCGGCACGCCGAGCGTATCGCGGTTGTGTTCGATGAAGCGCTGCCGCTCCGCATGCGCTTCGATCGCGATGGCCTGGCAGGATGGATGCGCGCGCATCCATTCGATGCCGATCGAGCCGCTGCCGGCGCCGACGTCCCAGAGCAGTTCGCCGGGCGCGGGCGCGAGACGCCCGAGCGTCATCGCGCGCAGGTCGCGCTTGGTGAGCTGGCCGTCGTGGCGGTACGCGTCGTCGGGCAGGCCGGGCGTGAGCGCGCGGCGCGGTGCGTCGGGGTCCGCCCGGCAATCGAGCGCGACGAGGTTGAGCGCGGCGGTTTCGTCGACGTGCCAGTCTTGCGCGAGGCCATCGATCCGTCGCTCGAGCGGACCGCCGAGGTGTTCGAACACGCTGACGCGCGTCGGCCCGAAGCCGCGGGCGGCGAGTTCGGCCGCGACGGCGGCCGGCGTGCGGCCGTCGGCGCTCAGCACGAACAGGCGCCGGCCCGGCAGCAGATGGCGGGCCAGCGTCGCGAGCGGACGCCCGACGAGCGAAACCGCGCCGACGTCCTGCAGCGCCCAGCCGAGACGCGCCGCGGCGAGCGACAGCGACGACGGCGCGGGCAGTACGCGCCATTCGTCGGGAGAAAGCTGGCGGGCGAGCGTCGCGCCGACGCCGAACAGCATCGGGTCGCCACTCGCGAGCACGCACACGGGCGCGCCGCGGCGGGCGAGCAGCCCCGACAGGTCGAACGGCGACGGCCATGCTTCGCGCGTCGCCCGCAACCGCGCGGGCAGCATGTCGAGATGCCGGGTCGCGCCGACCACGTGCGTCGCGTCGAGCAGCGCGCGCCGCGCGTGGCGTCCGAGCCCCGCGTAACCGTCGTCGCCGATGCCCACTACCGTCAGCCACGCCGTCATGCACCCTTCCCCATCGTTCGATTCCATCGTGTCGCCGCGCGGCCGCGAAAGCGCCGGTGCAGCCGTCCGCATTGCGAAAAACGGCATGGTACCGTGTTCCACCCGGTGTTTCACCTGCCGGCCCGCCCGCATCCGATCGTTGCCCGACCGCTGCCCGCTTCGCCTGCCGCGAACGGCCGACCGGTCGCGAATCGCGGCCGAAATCGGGTATCCTACGGCCGTTCGTTCGCCGGTGCCCTTCGGGGCCGAAGAGGGAACACAGGGCGCCCCCCGCGCCGCTGTGGCTGCCCCCGCAACTGTAGACAGCGAGCCGAGCTCCCCCTCATGCCACTGGTTTCACCGGGAAGGCCGGGAGCCGGCGCCGACCTGTCAGCCAGGAGACCTGCCGGCCAGAAAGTGCGTGCGTGCCAGTCGGCGTCGGGCGGGGTGTACCGATGCGTTGGCCGCGGCGCCACACACTGTCCCGGTATCCCGTTGAATTCCGCCCCCGCTTCGATTCCTGCGTCGCCCGTCGTGCGCCCGTCGGCCTGCCCGGGGCTCGTGCGCGTGGTCGCGGCCGCCGACGGCGGGCTGTGCCGGATCAAGCTGCCGGGCGGCCGGCTCGACGCGCGCCAGGCGCGCGCGATCGCCGCCGCCGCGCGCCGGTACGGGTCTGGCGCGATCGATGCGACCAATCGCGCGAATCTCCAGTTGCGCGGCATTCGCGACGACGCGGCCGATGCGCTCGCGCACGCGTTGCTCGACGCGGGGCTCGGCCCGCGCGCAAGCGTCGGCAACGGCCCCGCCGATGCGGCCGCGCTCGCGGCGAGCGACGACGTCCGCAACGTGCTGCTCAGCCCGCTCGCCGGGCACGACCCGGGCGCGCTCGTCGATAGCCACGCACTCGCCGTGCCGCTGCTCGACATGCTGGCGAGCGAGCCGCGTCGCGGCGAACTGTCGCCGAAATTCTCGATCCAGCTCGACGGCGGCGAAGCAGTCGCGGCGCTCGATCATCCGCACGACATCTGGCTGGCCGCATGGCGTCGTGGCGACGGCGCGGTACGTCTCGCGGCGGGGCTGGCCGGCTGTCCGCCGGTTGCGTGCGGCGACCGGCCCGCTGCGGTCGACGTGTCGCCGGAACAGGGCCCCGCACTGGTGCGCGCGCTGCTGCTCGCGTTCCTCGATCTCGCGCCGGCCGACGTCACGCGGATGCGCGGGTTGCTGGCGACGTGCGACGAACGCACGCTGCTCGCGCGCGCCGCGCACTACCTGCCCTTCCCGCTCGCGGCCGATCCGGCGCTTGCCGACTGGCGGCGCACACGTACCGCCCCCGCCTTGCGTTTCGGCGCGGTTCCGTCGCGCGACGCGGCGCGCTGCAGCGTGGGCGCGCAATTCGCGCTCGGGCGGCTCGACGCGGCGCAACTGGAGCGGCTTGCCGCGCTGGCCGAGGCCGACGGCGACGGCACGCTGTCGATGACACCGTGGCAAGGCGTGTTCATGCACGGCGTGCCGAACGAACGCACGGCGGCGATGCGCGAAGCACTCGCGTCGCTCGGCCTCGTGTGCGCGGCGTCCGACCCGCTCGCGACACTCGTCGCCTGCACCGGCAGCGCCGGCTGCGCGAAAGCGCGCGCCGATACGAAACACGATGCGCTTGCGCTCGCCGCGCGCGTCGGCCATCCGCTCGACGTGCACCTGACCGGTTGCGAGCGCCACTGCGCGCTGCCGCATCCCGCCGCGCATACGCTCGTCGCGGTGGCGCCCGCGCACTACGACCTTTACCGGCGCGACGCGGCCGCGGGCCTCTGCGCCCCGCTCGCGCGCCATCTGACGATTGACCAGGCCGCGGTCCGACTCATGGACGCGCGGCACAGCCAGGACACCACCGATGCTTGACTACATTCGCGACGGGCAGGAAATCTACCGCCAGTCGTTCGCGACGATCCTGTGCGATGCGAGGATGGTCGCCGAAGGCATCACGCGTGCGCGGCTGCCGGCGGCCAACCGCGTGATCTGCACGCTCGGCGAGCCGGAGGTGCCCGACCTCGCGCGCGACCTCGGCAACACGCGCTCGGCCGCCGCGCTCGAACTGTGGCGCCCGCATCTCGCGGGCAGCGTCGTCGTAATCGGCAATGCGCCGACCGCGCTGTTCCACCTGCTCGACATGATCGACGCCGGTGCGCCGCGGCCCGCGCTGATCCTCGGTTTCCCGGTCGGCTTCATCGGCGCGGCCGAATCGAAGGCGCTGCTCGACGCCGACAGCCGCGGCGTGCCGTACGTCGCGCTGCTCGGCCGGCGCGGCGGCAGCGCGATGGCCGCCGCAGCGGTCAATGCGCTTGCAACGGAGGTCGAATGACGACTACGCGCGGACGGCTGTTCGGGGTCGGCGTCGGCCCCGGCGATCCCGAGCTGATGACGATCAAGGCGCTGCGCGTGCTGCAGGCGGCGCCGGTGGTCGCGTATTTCGTCGCGAAGGGCAAGAAAGGCAACGCGTACGGCATCGTCGAAGCGCACCTGCTCGACGGGCAGACGCAACTGCCGCTGGTCTACCCGGTGACGACCGAGGCGCTGCCGCCGCCGCTCTGCTACGAGACGTTGATCGCCGATTTTTACGACACCGCGGCCGAGATCGTCGCGGCGCACCTCGATGCGGGCCGCGACGTCGCAGTGATCTGCGAAGGCGATCCGTTCTTCTACGGCTCGTACATGTACCTGCACGATCGCCTCGCGCCGCGTTACGACACCGAGGTGATCCCCGGGGTGTGCGCGATGCTCGGCGGCACGGCCGTGCTCGGTCAGCCGCTCGTCTATCGCAACCAGAGCCTGTCGGTGCTGTCGGGCGTGCTGCCCGAGCATGAACTGCGCGAGCGGCTCGCGCGGGCCGACGCGGCCGTCGTGATGAAGCTCGGCCGCAATTTCGACAAGGTGCGGCGCGTGCTCGACGAACTCGGGCTCGCGAAGCGCGCGCGGTACGTCGAGCGCGCGACGATGGCGAACCAGCGCATCGTGCCGCTCGACGAGGTCGATCCGATGGCATCGCCGTATTTCTCGCTGCTCGTCGTGCCGGGGGAAAAATGGCAAGGATGACGACCCCGCCCGCGATCGTGATCCTCGGCGCGGGCGCGCTCGATACCGCACGACGCATCCAGGCGCGTTACCCGGGCGCCCGTGTGCACGGTCTCGCGTCGCGCGTCGACGCCGACGTGCCGTTCGACGAACTCGGCGCGCACCTGCGCGAACTCTATGCGCGCGGCCTGCCGATCGTCGCGCTGTGCGCGGCCGGCATCGTGATCCGCTGCCTCGCGCCCGCGCTCGCCGACAAGGGCGTCGAGCCGCCGGTGCTCGCGGTCGCGGAGGACGGCTCGGCCGTCGTGCCGCTGCTCGGCGGGCTGACCGGCGTCAACGTGATCGCGCGCGAAATCGCCGAATGCGTCGGCGTCGCGCCGGCGATCACGACGAGCGGCGAACTGCGCTTCGGCGCGTGCGTGCTCAATCCGCCGGAAGGCTATGCGCTCGCCGATCTCGCGCAGGGCAAGCGCTTCGTGTCCGACCTGCTCGCGGGCGCGTCGACGCGCGTCGACGGCGCGGCGCCGTGGCTCGACGACGTCGCGCTACCCCGTGATACCGCGGCCGCGCACGCGATTCGCGTGACGCCCGATGCGTGGCGCGGCGCGCGCGACGAGCTCGTGATTCATCCGCGCAGCGTGGTGGTCGGTGTTGCCGCGGATGCCGTGCATGCAGGCGAAGCGCTTGCCGCGCGCATCGAAGCCATGCTCGACGCACAGGGCCTCGCACGGCTGGCGCTCGCGGCCATCGTCGCGCCGGCGTCGGCGATCGGCGAACCCGCATTGGAAGAAGCGGCGAGCACGCTCGACGTGCCGCTGCGTTTCGTCGATGGCGATTTCGTCGATAGCGACCGCGACGCGCCCGCCGACGCCGCCACGCTGCTCGGCCGTGCACTGCGCGTCACCCACACGATGCGTGCGGCATCGCACGGTCTCGCGTGCGCGGTCGCATCGCAGCCGGTCGACCCCGCCACGCTCGGCCGCGCGCGCGGCCGCCTGACGGTGCTCGGTCTCGGCCCGGGCGGCGCCGCATGGCTCACGCCGGCCGCGCGCGCGGCGCTCGCGGACGCGACCGACATCCTCGGCTATACGACCTACATGAACATGGCCGGCCCGTTTCGGGCGGACCAGCGCGTGCACGGCACCGACAATCGCGAGGAAATGCAGCGCGCGCGCCATGCGTTCGAACTGGCGGCCGAGGGCCGGCGCGTCGCGGTCGTATCGTCGGGCGACCCCGGCGTCTTCGCGATGGCCGCGGCCGTGCTCGAAGCGCTCGACGAAGCGCGCGACCCGCAATGGGCCGCGGTCGACCTGCGCGTGGAGCCCGGCATCTCGGCGTCGCTCGCCACGGCCGCGCAGGCCGGCGCGCCGCTCGGCCACGATTTCTGCGCGATCTCGCTGTCGGACAACCTGAAGCCGTGGGACGTGATCGAGACGCGCCTGCAACACGCGGCGCAAGCCGATCTCGTGATGGCGTTCTACAACCCGATTTCGCGCGCGCGGCCGTGGCAGCTCGACCGTGCGCTCGACATCGTGCGCGCGCATCGCGCGGCCGACACGGTGGTCGTGCTCGGCCGCGACATCGGCCGGCCGGGCGCGACGCTTTCGACGACGACCCTCGGCGCGCTGCGCGGCGACCAGGTCGACATGCGCACGATGGTGATCGTCGGCTCGTCGACGACGCGGCGTTTCGCGATCGGCAACGCACGCGAATGGGTCTACACGCCGCGCTGGTATCGCTGAACGCCGCGGCGCGCGTATCGAATTCGGCGGTGCTCACGTGAATGCGCGATGCGCGCGAGCCGTCAATCGGCATGCCGGTGTATCACCGGCGCGTTGGAACCGGTCCATCCGCGCGCCATGGCGCGAGCAGCCGGAAAAAGTGCCCGCTCCGCGTTTCGCAACGCGACCGAATCGGCAAGATCGTTACGTATCGGGAATCGAATAACAAAAAGAAGTATCCCTAAATTCCCTATTCGACGCGAATACTCCAAGATAGGCACGCCGCCGACGGGACAGGTGCCTGCCCATCGGCGGCGATACGCAGGCCAGCGTATCCCTCTTCCACTTGGAGAACACAGAATGAACAACAATGTGTTGCCGCGTTTCGTTCCGCGTGCGTTTGCCGCGGGTTGTCTGCTCGCGATGGCGAGCGTGTCGCACGGTGCCGGCGTGTATGCACCCTATGTCGACGTGACGCTCTATCCGACACCGTTGGTCGACCAGATCGGCGTGCGCCAGGGCATCCAGCAGTTCACGCTCGCGTTCGTGGTCGCGGGCAACGGCTGCGTGCCGTCGTGGGGCGGCGTGCAGCCGATCGGCAACGGCGCGAGCGGCGGCCTGCTGACCGCACTGTCGACGTCGATCGCGAGCTACCGCGCGAAAGGCGGCGAAGTCGCCGTGTCGTTCGGCGGGGCGAACGGCACGCCGCTGATGCAGGCCTGCTCGACGGTTCCCGCGCTGAAGAGCGCGTACCAGACGGTGATCGACACGTACGGCCTCACGCATATCGACTTCGACATCGAGGGCGCGTCGCAGCAGGACACGGCGGCGGTCGCGCGCAACTTCCAGGCGGTCTCACAGTTGCAGGCCGACTACGCGGCGAAGGGCAAGCCGCTGCACGTGACGCTGACGCTGCCGACGATGCCGACCGGGCTCACGCAGGACGGCGTGAACGTCGTCAACGCGGCCATCGCGAACAAGACCACGTTCGATGCGGTCAACGTGATGGCGATGGATTACGGCCCCGCGAACATCGACATGGGCGCCGCCGCGATCAGCGCCGCGCAGGCGCTCTACTCGCAGCTCGACACGGCGTTCAAGTCGGCTGGCCAGCCGAAGACCAACGCGCAGCTGTGGCAGATGGTCGGCGTCACGCCGATGATCGGCGTGAACGACGTGCAAGGCGAAACGTTCACGCTCGCGAATGCGCAGACCGTGCTGAACGCGGCAATCGCGAACGGCTACGGTTTCTTCGGCAACTGGTCGGTCGGCCGTGATCAGGCGTGCCCGTCCGGCGGCACGTATGCGTCGCCGACCTGCTCGGGCGTCGCGCAGCAGCCGTACGCGTTCGCGGCGATCTTCAAGAAGCTCGACGGCAAGTGGGGCGCGGGCGTCACGCAGGACCCGAACTACGGCGGCGGCTCGGACAGCGGCACGCCGCAGCCGGGCGCACCGTGGGCGGCCGGCCAGGTCTATACGGCCGGCGCGACGGTCACCTACCAGGGCACGACGTATCAGGCGCAGTGGTGGACGCAGGGCGACGTGCCCGGCCAGGCGGCCGTGTGGAAGCCGATCGGCGGCGGCACGCCCGCATGGTCGGCGACGACCGCCTACCAGGGCGGCACGTGCGTGACGTACCAGGGTGCGAAGTATTGCGCGAAATGGTGGACGCAGGGCGACAACCCGAGCGCGGGCGGCGTGTGGGTGAAGTCGTGACGTTGCGACGCGCTCGCGCGTGACGCGCGGCGGGCCGTTTCCGGCGTGGCAGGACCAAACGCCGGGGCGGCCCGCTGCCGACGCCGGCGCGCGCCGTTGCCCTACCCGCGCGCGTGCTCGGCCAGCAGCCGTGCCTTCGCGTCGACGAGCAGCGCCGCGTGCTTGTCGCGATGCTGGCGAATCCGCTCGGTCGGCCCGACGACCGACAGCCCGTACCAGTCGCCGTCGAGCGTCAGCGCCACCGCGAGCGCCGACAGCTCGGGCGCGCTCTCGCCGAAGTTCTCGGCCCAGCCGAGTTCGCGAAACCGCGCGGTCTGCGCGACGAGCGCCGCGAGGTCGGCCACCGTCGCATCGGTGAAGCGTTCGAACGGCAGTTGCGCACCGAGCGCCTGCTGCGCCTCGCTCGCGAGTTCCGCGAAGATCGCCTTGCCGATCGAGTTCGCGTGCAGCGGGCGCAGCTCGCCCGGCTGGCGCGTATAGCGGATCGCCTGCTCCGATTCGACGACGTCGAGATACGTGACCGACACACCCTGGATCTTGCCGAGCACGGCGGTTTCGCGGCTCGCGTCGCGCAGCGCGACGAGGTGCGGATGCACGATGTCGACGACCGGATCGGTCGCGTCGATCGCGGCGGCCACCGTCTGCAGGCGCCGCGTCGGGTAGTAGCCGCCGCGCTTGCGCACTTCGTACAGGTAGCCGCGGCTCACGAGCGTGCGCGCCATCGCGAGGCAGCTCGACGCCGGCACGTCGAGCAGGCGCGCGAGTTCGGTGAGCGGCAGCGGCCGCCGTTCGGCGGCGAACAGCTCGAACAGGTCGAGCGTGCGGGCAACGAGTTTGACGTCCATGACAAGCGCTTGATTCGGAACGGGAAACCGCGCGCCGGGCGGGCCGCCGGGTCGCTACGGTCAGTACGACTTCGGCAGCCCGAGCACCTTCTCCGCGATGTAGCACAGGATCAGTTGCGGACTCACGGGCGCGAGCCTCGGAATCATACACTCGCGCAGATAGCGCTCGACATGATATTCCTTCGCGTACCCCATCCCGCCGTGCGTCGCGATCGCCGTCTGGCAGGCCTGGAACGCGGCTTCCGCGCCGAGGTATTTCGCCGCGTTCGCCTCCGCGCCGCACGATTGGCCCGCGTCGTAGCGCGTCGCGGCCTTCATCACCATCAGCCACGCGGCCTCGAGCTGCATCCACGCCTGCGCGAGCGGATGCTGGATCGACTGGTTTTGCCCGATCGGCCGGCCGAACACCACGCGCTCGCACGCATACTGCGTCGCGCGGCGCAGCGCGACCTGCCCGAGCCCGATCGCCTCCGCGGCGATCAGGATGCGTTCCGGGTTCAGCCCGTGCAGCAGATAGCGGAAGCCGTCGCCTTCGTTGCCGATCAGGTCGTCGCGCGACACGCGCAGGTTGTCGATGAACAGCATGTTCGAATCGACCGCCTTGCGGCCCATCTTCTCGATCTCGCGCACCTCGACGCGTGAACGGTCGAGGTCGGTATAGAACAGGCTCAGCCCGTCGGTCGGCTTCGCGACCTGGTCGAGCGGCGTCGTGCGCGCGATGATCAGCATCTTGTTCGCCACCTGCGCGGTCGAGATCCAGATCTTGCGCCCGCTCAGCACGTAGTGATCGCCGTCGCGGCGCGCCTGCGTGGTCAGGTGCGTGGTGTCGAGCCCGGCGTCGGGTTCCGTCACCGCGAAGCACGCCTTGTCGCGCCCGGCGATCAGCGGCGGCAGGAAGCGCGCCTTCTGCGCGTCGTTGCCGAACACCTGCACCGGATTCAACCCGAAGATGTTCATGTGGACGGCCGACGCGCCGGACAAGCCGGCGCCCGACGCGCTGATCGTGCGCATCATCAGCGCCGCCTCGGTCATCCCGAGCCCGGCGCCGCCGTAGGCCGGGTCCATCGCGATGCCGAGCCAGCCGGCCTCGGCGAGCGCCGCGTGGAAGTCGGCCGGAAATCCGCCTGCGCGATCGCGTTCGAGCCAGTAGTCGTCGCCGAAGCGCTCGCAGATTTTCTCGATCGCGCTTTCGATCGCGCGCTGGTCGTCGGTCAGGTCGAACTGCATGGACTGCTCTCCCGAAAAAGCGTGAACGGCCGCGCCGCTCACAATGGAAACACGCTCGTCGCGACCGCGGCGAAGACCATCAGCACGGTGGCGGCGAACAGGAACGGAATCGTGAATTTCTGGTGCTCGGCGAGTTCGACGCCGGTCAGCCCGACGATCAGGAACGTCGCGGGCGTGAGCGGGCTCACCGGAAAACCGGTCGTCATCTGGCCGAGCAGCGCGGCCTGCGCCATCTGGATCGGCGGCACGCCGAGCAGCTTGCCGCTCTCCGCGAGCACCGGCAGCACGCCGAAGTAGAACGAATCGGGATCGAACAGCAGACTCAGCGGCATCGACAGCAGCCCGAGCACGAACGGCATATGGCGCGCATGCTCGACCGGCACGTGCGCGACGACGACCTCGGCCATCGCCTTCAGCATCCCGGTGCCGGACATGATGCCGGTGAACGCGCCGGCCGCGAGCAGCACGCTCGCCATCATCAGCGCGGCCTTCGCATGCGCGTCGATCCGTTCGCGCTGCGCCTGCACGTCCGGGTAATTGATCACGAGCGCGGCGACCGTGCCGAGCATGAACATGACCATCGGGTCGACGATGCCGGACACCAGCGTGACGAGCACGACGAGCGTGAGCGCGACGTTGATCCCGAAGCGGCCCGGCCGACGCAACGCGCGTTCGGCGTCGGTCAGCTCGCGCGGCGCGATCGCGAGCGCGGCCGCGCCGGCGCGGTCGAGCCCGAGCCGTTTCGCCTCGCGCACGCCAAGCACCCAGGCGGTGCCGAACACGAACGCGAGCCCGACGATCTGCACCGGAATCATCGGCGTGAAGATCGCCGAGCCGGGAATGTGCAGCGCCGCCGACGCGCGCAGCATCGGCCCGACCCATGGCAGGAAGTTGACGCCGGCCGCCATCGACGCGACGCACGCGAGAATGCGGCGATCCATTCCGAGCCGCGTATAGAGCGGCATCATCGACGGCAGCGTGACGAGAAACGTGACGGCGCCCGAGCCGTCGAGATGGATCAGCAG
>NZ_JACFYV010000269.1:0-8038 GCF_016759955.1 Burkholderia sp. KCJ3K979 | reverse complement strand
CCACAGATGCGCGAGCCCGGCCCGGATCAGCAACGGTTCGGCCGGCGGCGCGTTGAGCCACGCGAGAAAACGCCGGCAGCAGCGCAATGCCGAGCCCCGCGATCGCGGCGTCGCGCACCACTTCGCCGTTGTTCGCGACGAGCGGCCCCTGCACGTCGAACGTCCGCACCGCACCGTCGACGCGGAACTCCCAGCCGACCCGCCGCTCGCGCCCGTACAGCACACAGGTGTGGCCGGCGAGATCGGCCGGCGTCTGCGGCGTGCCGTGCCGCTTCAGGTAGGCGGGGCTCGCGCACGCGATCATCCGCCACGCGCCGAGCGGACGCGCGATCAACGTGGAATCCTCGAGCGAGCCGATCCGCAGCACGAGGTCGAAGCCCTCGCCGATCAGGTCGACGCGCCGGTCGGTCAGGTCGAGGTTCAGCCGCACGGCCGGGTGCGCGGACAGGAATTCGGCGATCAGCGGCGACACGTGCGTGATCCCGAACGACAGCGGCGCGCTGATCTTCAGCGAGCCATGCAGCTCGGTGCTGCGTACCGACATCGCCTGCTCGGCGTCGGCGATCTCCGCGAGGATGCGCTGCGCGCGCACGTAGAACTCCTGCCCCGATTCGGTCACCGCCAGATTGCGGGTATTCCGGTGCAGCAGCCGGACACCGAGCGACGCCTCCAGCGCCATCGTGCGCCGGCTGACGAACTGCTTGGACAGCATCAGCTGATCGGCCGCCGCCGTGAAGCTGCCGGCGTCCACGGTCGCGACGAAGATCCTCAGGTCGTTGATTTCCATATTGTCCACTCCATGGCGACAGTCATTATCTCTACAGCGATTTATTTGTCAAATAGATTGACCTAAGATTCATCTCAACGAACGGCCGGCCTCACTTCCGAGGTCCGGCGACTTCAAGGACAAAAAATCATGATCGATATCCGTGCAGCAAACCAACGTGGCCGTGCGGAGCATGGCTGGCTCAGCTCCCGTCATACGTTTTCGTTCGCGAATTACTACGATCCGAAGCAAGTCGGCTTCTCCGACCTGCTCGTGATCAACGACGACCGGGTCGCCCCGGGCCGCGGCTTCGGCACGCACCCGCACCGCGACATGGAAATCCTGTCGTACGTGCTCGACGGCGCGCTCGAACACAAGGACTCGATGGGCACCGGTTCGGTGATCGTGCCGGGCGACGTGCAGTTGATGAGCGCGGGCACGGGCGTGCGCCACAGCGAGTTCAACCACTCGCAGGACACGCCGGTCCACTTCCTGCAGATCTGGGTCGGGCCGGCCGAAAAGGGTGCCGAGCCGCGTTATCAGCAGACCAATGTCGCGGCCGACGACAAGCGCGGCAAGCTCGCGCTCGTCGTGTCGCCGAACGGCGATGCCGGTTCGCTGAAGATCCGGCAGGACACCCGGATTTACGCGGGCCTGTTCGACGGCGACGAAAGCACTACGCTGGAACTTGATCCGAGCCGTTTTGCTTACGTCCACGTGGCACGCGGCAGCGTGACGGTCAACGGCGTGACGCTCGGCGAAGGCGACGGCGCGCGCATCCGCGGCGAACAGGCGCTGACGATCGCCGACGGCAAGGATGCCGAAGTGCTGGTGTTCGACCTGCGTCCGGTCGAAGTGACGGCCGAATGGGCGTGACGCCCGTTCGGGAAACCGGGCCCCGCGGAAACGCGGGGCCCTTTTAATCGGAGATTCGCAACATGGCCAAGGTTCTCGTTCTTTACTACTCGTCCTACGGGCACGTCGAAACGATGGCGCAGCACATCGTGGAGGGCGCGAAATCGGTGCCCGGCGTCGAGGTCACGCTCAAGCGCGTGCCGGAAACGATCCCCGTCGACCAGGCCCGCGCGATCGGCGTGAAGGTCGACCAGGCCGCACCGGTCGCCACGGTGGACGAACTCGCCGACTACGATGCGATCATCTTCGGCACGCCGACCCGCTTCGGCAACATGGCCGGCCAGATGCGCACGTTCCTCGACCAGACCGGCGGCCTGTGGATGAAAGGCGCGCTCGTCGGCAAGATCGGCAGCGTGTTCGCGTCGACCGGCACGCAGCACGGCGGCCAGGAAACGACGATCACGTCGTTCCACACGACGCTGCTGCACCACGGGATGGTGATCGTGGGCGTGCCGTATGCGTGCAGCGGGCTCGTCAACATGAGCGAAATCACCGGCGGCACGCCGTATGGCGCGACCACGCTCGCCGGCGCGGACGGCAGCCGCCAGCCGAGCGCGAACGAGCTCGACATCGCGCGCTACCAGGGCAAGCACGTCGCGGAACTCGCGAGCAAGCTCGCGTCGTAACGCGACGGCCTCGCCCCTCGCTGCCCCGCAGCTGTGCAGTTCCGCACATGAACGAACGGCGCCGGTTGAACCGGCGCCGTTCGTGCCGTGCAACGCTTTCGACCGTTACTGCCCCGACGCCGGCGCGGCCGGCGCCGCCTTCGTCGCGGGCGCCTTCTGCACGGCGTTCTGCGGATAGTTGCTCTGGTCGCCGGTCAACCGGTAGCCGCTGCCGGTGCCGATCGCCTTCAGGTCCGACGCGTGCCGCGCGCGGGCCGCCTTGCGCGCCGCCTTCTTCTGCGCCTTGTCGAGCTGCTTCTGCGCCGGCGCGGACGCCGGGTCCTGCGCGTATGCCGCCGGCACGGCGGTCAACGACAGACCGAACGACGCCGCTACTGCTACTGCCACCGAAACCACGCGAGACTGCTTCATGACCGATCTCCTTGTCGATTGTTGAGTGTGGGTCGGACACCGGCGCGCACGCGACGGCCTGCGACAACGGCACCGATGCAACGTTAGCCGATCGCCGCGCAAATGTCCGTGTGCGTTCCTGAATTGTCCTGATAACGTCACCGATACATGCGAGCCGGGGGCGCCGTCCTTTCGGCCTGTCGCCCTGCCATCAGGGAAACCGATACCCGGGCGGCGTGGGCCGGCGCTCAGATCCAGCGCGACAGCACCGGCAGCAGGATCGGCACGACGAACGCCGTCAGCACGCCGTTCAGCCCCATCCCGAGCCCGGCGAACGCGCCGGCTTCCTCGCTGACCTGGAACGCGCGAGCGGTGCCGATCCCGTGCGACGCGACGCCGAGCGCGAAACCGCGCACGGCCGGCTCGTCGATCCGCAGCAGATTGAGAATCCCGCGCGCGCATACCGCGCCGAAGATCCCGGTCGAGATCACGAGCACGGCCGTGAGCGACGGAATGCCGCCGATCTCCGCGGCGACGGCCATCGCGATCGGCGTCGTCGCCGATTTCGGCGCGAGCGACGCGATCGTCTGATGGGACGCCCCGAACAGCGCGGCGATACCGACCGCCGACACGATCGCGGTCAGCGAACCCGCGAGCAGGCCGACGAGCAGCGGCAACGCGGTGCGCCGCAGCTTCGACCACTGGCGGTACAGCGGCAGCGCGAGCGCGACGGTCGCCGGGCCGAGCAGGAAGTGGACGAACTGCGCGCCTTCGAAATACGTGGGATACGGCGTATGCGTGAGCGTCAGCAGCACGACGATCACCGCGACCGCGATCAGCACCGGATTCGCCAGCGGATTGAAACGCGCCCGCGCATAGACGGCCTGCGCGAACAGATACGCGACCAGCGTGATGGTCAGGCCCAGCAGCGGGCTCGCGGCGAGATAGACCCAGATCGCGCCGAGCTTCGGGAACGCCGTCATTGCGCGCCCTCCGCGGTGCCGCCCGCGCGGCGCTGGCGCCGCAGCAGCGCGCGCGTGACGAGCGCCGTCACCGCGATCGCGAGCGTCGTGCTGACGGCCAGCGCGACGACGACCGCGACCGCGTCGCCGCGCACGCGGTCGGCCGACACCATGATGCCGACGCCGGCCGGCACGAACAGCAGCGACAGGTGACGCAGCAGCTCGAGCGCGGTCGGCTCGATCGCATCGGCGACCTGCGGGCGCAGCATCACGAAGCCGAACAGCAGCAGCATGCCGATCACGGGGCCCGGCACCGGCAGGCCGAACAGATAGGACACGCCTTCCCCGAGACACTGGAAGATCAGCAAGACCGCGAATGCCTGCAACATGAACCGCTTCTCCCGAACGTGGCCGCGCGAACGGGCAGCCGCGCGGCTGATGAGCCGGCGGCATGCGACGCCGGCGTGGACGATACGCGCGATCGTACCAACAATGACGGCGGGCGGGCGCGATCGCCATTCAACCGTTTCGCCCTGACCCGCTGCCGGGCCGGAACCAAACGCCCTCACGCAAAAACGGCGGGCACATGCCCGCCGTCCTGCCGTTCAGGGTCGAACGACCGCCGATCGCGTTACTTCAGCCGCGTCGCGATTTCGTTGGCCATCGCCTTCGTCGCGGCCTTCGTCGGCGCATCGTCGGCCAGCGCATTCAGCAGGCCGAAATCGTGAATCGTGCCGTCGTAGCGCGTGGTCGTCGCGTCCACGCCCGCCGCGTCGAGTTTGCGGCCGTACGCTTCGCCTTCGTCACGCAGCACGTCGAACTGCGCGACCTGGATCAGCGCGGGCGGCAGCCCCTTCAACTGCGCGACGCTCGCCCGCAGCGGCGACGCGTAGATCTCGTTGCGTTGCGCTTCGTTCTTCGTATAGGCGTCCCAGAACCACTTCATCATCGGCCGCGTCAGGAAATGCCCCTGCTGATACGCGTTGTACGAACCCGTGTTGAAGTTGTGGTCCGTCACCGGCCACATCAGCCCCTGGAAGCGGATCGCGGGGCCGCCCTTGTCCTTCGCCATCAGTGCGACGACGGCCGACATGTTGCCGCCGACGCTGTTGCCCACCACCGCGAGGCGGCTACCGTCGACGCCGATCTCCGCGCCGTGCGCGGCCACCCACTTCGTCGTCGCATACGCCTGGTTGATCGCGACCGGGTAACGCGCTTCCGGCGACGGCGTGTAGTTCACGAACACCGCGACGGCGCCCGACTGCACGACGAGATCGCGCACGAGCCGCTCATGCGTCGGGAAATCGCCGAGCACCCAGCCGCCGCCGTGAATGAACACGAATACCGGCAGCGCGCCCGTCACGCCTTGCGGACGCACGATCGTGACCGGCACCGACAGGCCGTCCTGCTCGATCGTGCGGTTCGACACGTCGATGCCCGACAGATCGACCTTCACGCCGTTCTGCGCGTCGACCAGCACCTGGCGCGCCTTCGCGGGGCTCAGCGTTTCGAGGCCCGGGCCCTTCTGGCCGTTCAGTGCGGCGAGAAACGCGCTCGTCTTCGCATCGGGACCGACGGTGTCAGCGCCCGCGGCGAACGCGGCAGGTGCGGTGGACAGTGCGGCTGCCACGGCGGCAGCGATCAACAGCGGCTTGACGATCTTCATGGTGCAACTCCTTGGTCAGGTCTTTGAATGGCGATGAATGGTTTGCAGCGCGATTGATCAGACGAGCGTGAGCGTGACGTCGATGTTGCCGCGCGTCGCATTCGAGTACGGGCAGACGATGTGCGCACGGTCGATCAGCGTTTGCGCGATGTCGCGATCGAGGCCCGGCAGCGAGATCTTCAGTTCGACTTCGATGCCGAAGCCGTTCGGGATCGCGCCGATGCCGACGCTGCCTTCGATCGCGGCGTCCGCGGGGATCGCGATCTTGTCGCGCGCCGCGACGAACTTCATCGCGCCGATGAAGCACGCGCTGTAGCCGGCGGCGAACAGTTGCTCGGGGTTCGCGCCCGCACCGCCCGCGCCGCCGAGTTCGCGCGGCGTGGTCAGCTTCAGGTCCAGGCCGCTTTCGGGCACCGTCGCACGGCCGTCACGGCCGCCGGTGGCTTTTGCATGGGCGCGGTACAGCACTTTTTCGATCGACATGACAGACTCCTTTTTCAGCAAATGAATGAAACAGCCTTCGAACCGGGGACCGCGTGCCGGCGGCTGCTCCGCCGGCCTCGCATCAATTTATCTACTCATAGATAGACAAACATCCCCAAAAAATGCAGGCGGACACCCCACCTGCGCCAATCATCTATCTACTACATGATAGATAACGAGATCCAATAAAAGGCGGCGAACCGCCCGACTCCTTGCGCCGTCCGTCAGGACCGCGTTTTCCAGACGGCCTCGACATCCTCGAGACGCGCCCGCGTGTGAAACAACCGGCTGGCCAGCACACTGCCCTGAAACGCCGCATACAACGTGCGCGCCGCGGTTTCGGGCTCGCCGCTGAACTGCAGCGTGCCTTCCTTCACGCCTTGCTTCAGCAATTCCGCGAGCCAGCGCTCGTTGGCCGTGAAGAACGCCTGCACGGCCTGCCGCACGTTCTCCGGCAGCGTTTCGATGTCGGCCGCGAGCATCCCGCACAGGCAGATCAGGTTGCCGTCGCCGAGCGTGCGGCCGAACATCTTCGTGTACAGGCTCAGCTTCACGTCGGCCGGCAACGCCGGATCGATCGTCCGCATGGCCGCGAGGACTTCGTCGCTGTACGCCGCCACCGCTTCCAGCACGAGATCGTCCTTCGACGGGAAGTAGTAGTGGATGCTCGACGTCTTCACGCCCACCAGGTCGGACAGGTCTCGATAGCTGAAGCCGTTGTAACCGCGCTGCATCATCAGCGTGATCGCGTGGTCGAGAATCTGTTCGCGGACGGTCGGTTTCGTTTCCATGGATCGAACTTTATCTACTCATAGATAGATAGTCAAGCACTTTTTTGCAGCCCCGGCGGAAGATGTGCCGATGCCTGCCGGCCGGGCACTGCCCCGGCGGGCGGTGTGCCGCGCTCGGGCGCGGGCCGCGCCCTTCCGTCACTGCGGCTTCAACATCCGCTGAATGATCGTCCGCAGCATCGCGCGATGCGCGCGCGGCTTGAACCCCGGCTCGAACACGACGCGCCCGACCGCCCCTTCCGCCAGCGCGAGCAGCCAGGTCGCGACGAGATCCGGCTTCAGGCTTCCGTCGATCCGCCCTTGCGCGACACCACGCTTGATCAGCGCGACCATCCGCCCTTTCACCTGCGCCTCGTTCGCCGCGAACAACGCGGCGACGTCCGGATTGCGCGTCGCCTCCGCCGCGGTCTCGACGCAGATGCGCGCATAGACGGGATCGCTCGACAGTTCCATCAACGTCAGCGCGATCTCCTCGATCGCGGCCAGCGCATCGTCGGCGTCCGCATGCTTCGCGAACAGCTCGGCCATCTCGCGCTGGTCGTCCTGCGCGATCGCCTCGATGATCGCCGCCTTGGTCGGGAAATAGTGAAACAGGTTGCCCGGGCTCATCCCGGCCGCCTTGCAGATCGAGGCTGTGGACGTCGCATGGAAGCCGTCGCGCGCAAAACAGTCGATCGCGGCATCGAGGATCTGACGCCGCTTCGCTTCCACTCTTTCAGGATCGATCTTTCTCAACGGGAACTCCGTGCTCGACGATGGCTCAAATATTTATTAGACTGATTAGTCGATCTATTATCTACGCGAGACGTCGGGAGCGTCAAGGCAGCGTGCGCATGCATGTGTCGCCCGCGGCATCCGCTCACACAAACGATCAGAGGACCAATGAAACGCATCGTCATCGCCGGTATCGCACTCGTCCTGTTCGGCTGCGTCGCGGCGGGCGCGCTTGCGCTGCGCGGCCTGTCCGATTTCGAGCTGAAGGGCGCGAACGTATCGACACTGACGTTCCACGCGGGCGACGCCGACCTCGTCGGCACGCTCGCGCTGCCGGCGCACGCACCCGACGCGCCGATCGCGCTGCTCGTCCACGGCGACGGGCCGCGCACGCGCTTCTCGGACGACGCGATGCTGCCGCTCGTCAACAGCCTGCTCGACGCCGGCATCGGCGTGTTCGCTTGGGACAAGCAGGGCACCGGCCGCAGCAGCGGCGACTGGCTCGCGCAATCGATGCAGGACCGCGCGAACGAAACGGTCGCCGCGATGGCGCGCGTGCGCGCCGCCGCCGAGCCCATGCACAAGATCGGCCTGCTCGGTTTCTCGCAGGGCGGCTGGGTGATTCCGCGCGTGGCGAATGCGGTGCGGCCCGCGTTCTCGGTGATCGTCGGCGGCGCCGTCAGCTGGCGGCGCCAAGGCGCCTACCTGACGCGCCGGCAACTCGG
>NZ_JACFYV010000268.1:0-8150 GCF_016759955.1 Burkholderia sp. KCJ3K979 | reverse complement strand
GCATTCGCCACGCGCGGAATCACCCAGCCGCCCTGCGAGAAACCGAGCAGGCCGATCTTGTGCATGGGCTCGGCGGCGCCGTCAGCTGGCGGCGCCAAGGCGCCTACCTGACGCGCCGGCAACTCGAGGCAACCGGCCTGCAGCCGGATCGAATCGATGCGACACTGGCCGCCGAGCGACGCAGCAACGACGCAATCTTCGGCCGGGCGGACGTGCCGGCCGATCCGGCCCGGCGCCCGGACATCGAGCCGCGCCGCTTCGGTTTCATCGCGCTGAACTACCGGGAAGACGCATCGCAGGCGCTGGCGACGATGCAAGGGCCGGTGCTGGCCGTGTGGGGCGCGCTGGACCGCAACGTCGATGCGGCCGACGAAGCGAACGCTTACGCGCACGCATTCGGGAAGCGGGCCGACCGGCACGTCGTCGTGGTGCCGGGCGCGACGCATGCGTTGCTGCGCGCCCGCTGGTTCGACTATCAGCTCGAGTCCGACTGGCCGAAATGGAAGACGTGGCTGTACATGGCGCTCGGGCGTCACGCTTATGCGCCGGACACGCTCGGCCCGATCGAGGCGTGGATCCGGTCGCAGTAAGCGCGCGCACCGCGCGCCGCCGCGCAGGTCACAGGCATCACGCAATATCGGTCGCGCCCGCCCGCGCGACCGCATCAAGGAGAGGTTTCAATGTACTCGTGGTTTGAACGGCGCCTGCCGACTTTCCCGCTCGAAGATCCCGTCACGCCGCCGAAAGGATTCTTCTCGTTCGTCTGGGCGTGCACGAAAGGTGCGCGCGGCTGGATTCTGCTGATCGCGCTGACGTCGGCCGCGCTGGCCGCGTACGAAGCCGCGCTGTTCGCGATGATGGGGCACGTGGTCGACTGGCTGTCGTCGTCGACACCGGCCGGATTCGGCGGCCGCCACTTCGGCACGCTCGCCGGTTTCGCGGCGATCCTCGCCGGCAGCGCGCTGCTGATCGCGCTGCATACGATGGTCAAGCACCAGGTGCTCGCGATCAATTTCCCGATGCGGTTGCGCTGGCTGTTTCACCGGCTGATGCTCGACCAGAGCCTGTCGTTCTACGCGAACGAATTCGCGGGTCGCGTGACGACCAAGATCATGCAGACCGCGCTCGCGGTGCGCGACGCGCTGTTCATGTCGGTCGACGTCGTGATCGGCGTCACCGCCTACCTGATCGGCATCCTCGTGCTCGCCGCCAGCTTCGACTGGCGGCTGATGATTCCGCTCGCGCTGTGGGCGCTCGGCTACGGCGCGGCATGCGCGTATTTCGTGCCGCGCCTGGGCGCGGTCGGCAGCCGGCAGGCCGACGCCCGCGCGCTGATGACGGGCCGCATCACCGACGCGTATTCGAACATCACGACCGTGAAGCTGTTCTCGCATACGCGACGCGAAGCCGATCACGCGCGGCGCGCGATGGAAGCGTTCAAGGCGACCGGCGACGCGCAGATGCGGCTCGTCAGCGCGTTCGAGATCGTCAACCACCTGTTGTCGACGCTGCTGCTGATCGGCTCGGCCGGGCTCGCGCTGTATCTGTGGATGCACGACGAGGCGAGCGCGGGCGTCGTCGCGGCCGTGATCGCGATGGCGCTGCGTTTGTCGAGCTACTCGCACTGGATCATGTGGGAAATGACCGAGCTGTTCGAGAACGTCGGCACGATCCAGGACGGCATCAACACGCTGACGAAGGTGCGCAGCGTGGTCGACGCGCCCGATGCGAAGCCGCTCACGGTGCAGCGCGGCGAAATCGTGTTCGACAACGTGCAGTTCGCGCACGAGGACAACGATCGCGCGGTATTCGACGGGCTGAACCTGACGATCCGCCCGGGCGAGCGAATCGGCCTGATCGGCCGCTCGGGCGCCGGCAAGTCGACGCTCGTGAACCTGCTGCTGCGTTTCTACGACGTGGGCGGCGGCTCGATCCGGATCGACGGGCAGGACATCGCGCACGTGACGCAGGACAGCCTGCGCGCCGCGATCGGGATGGTCACGCAGGATACGTCGCTGCTGCACCGGACGATGCGCGAGAACCTGCTGTACGGCCGCCCCGAGGCGACCGAGCGCGAGATGCAGGATGCGGCCGTTCGCGCGGAGGCGTCCGAGTTCATCGGCCGGCTGCGCGACCGCCACGGCCGCAGCGGCTACGACGTCGAAGTCGGCGAGCGCGGCGTGAAGCTGTCGGGCGGCCAGCGGCAGCGCGTCGCGATCGCGCGCGTGATGCTCAAGGATGCACCGATCCTCGTGCTCGACGAGGCGACCAGCGCGCTCGACTCCGAGGTCGAGGTCGCGATTCAGCGCAGCCTCGACACCCTGATGAGCGGCAAGACGGTGATCGCGATCGCGCACCGGCTGTCGACGATCGCCGCGATGGACCGGCTGATCGTGCTCGACGAAGGGCGCATCGTCGAGGAAGGCACGCACCAGCAGTTGCTGCAGGCGGGCGGCATTTACGCGGCGCTGTGGGCGCATCAGAGCGGCGGGTTCCTCGGGGAGACGGCGGACGCGGAAAGCGTGGCGCAATAGGCACTGCCCTGTCGCGATGCACGGGATGTCCGCGCGCCGCGTGTCGATCCGTTGCGCGCGCATCCATCGCCGCCCCGCCTCATAACGATCCGACAATTTATTGGTTCCCTTGACGATGCGCGGTCCGTATCGTTCATCGATTCGTCAGACCAATCGACCAACGGGGGAATCCAACGATGAAACAGATCCGTTCATTCGCGCTGCTCGCCCTGCCGGCCGCGCTCGTCGCCGCCGGCGCGCACGCACAAAGCAGCGTCACGCTGTACGGCATCGCCGACGCGGGCATCGCATACGTCCACAACGCGCAGAACGCGAACGGCGGCAACGCGTCGAGCCTCGTGAAGTTCAGCAGCGGCAACCTGTCGGGCAGCCGCTGGGGGCTGCGCGGCATCGAGGATCTCGGCAGCGGCCTGTCCGCGCTGTTTCAGCTCGAGAACGGCTTCAACATCGGCACCGGCGCGCTCGGCCAGGGCGGGCGCGAATTCGGCCGCAAGGCCGTCGTCGGCCTCGCGAGCAGCACCTACGGCACCGTGACGCTCGGCCGCCAGTACGACCCGATCGTCGATCTCGTGCAGGGCCTCACGCAGGACAACTACTTCGGCGGCGTGTTCGCGACGCCGGGGGATCTCGACAACTACGACAACAGCCTGCGCGTCAGCAACTCGGTGAAATACACGAGCCCGCTGATCTCCGGCTTCCAGTTCGAGGCGCTGTACGGCTTCGGCGGCGTCGCGGGCGCGACCGGCAGCGGCCGCACGTACAGCTTCGGCGCGAGCTATGCGAACGGCCCGCTGTCGCTCGGCGCCGGCTACTTCTACGCGAACGGCGGCACGACGGTCGCGAACGGCGTGCGCACGTGGTCGAGCAGCTCGGACACGCTGTTCAACACCGTGATCAACCAGGGCTTCTCGAGCGCGAAGTCGCTCCAGATCGTGCGCGTGGCCGGCCAGTACGTGGCCGGGCCGGCGACCTTCGGCCTCGCGTATTCGAACACGCAGTACGGCGCGGACACGCTGTCGGCATTCAGCCAGAACGCGAAGTTCAACAACGGCTCGGCATTCTTCAACTGGCAGTTCTCGCCGGCACTGCGCGCGGGCGTCGGCTACAACTACACGTCGCTGACGGGCCCGGCTTCCGCGCACTACAACCAGGTCAACCTCGGCGCGGATTACGCGCTGTCGAAACGCACCGACCTGTATGCGCTGTTCGGCTATCAGAAGGCGAGCGGCAACACGCTCGACGCGAGCGGAGCGACCGTGAAAGCGGCCGCGTCGGTCGGCTCGTACGGCGTGAATTCCGGCACCGATACGCAGGAACTCGCGATCGTCGGCATCCGCCACAAGTTCTGATCGTCACGTTGCACGACGATCGCCGGCAGGCGCGCACCGCGGTGCGCGCCTGCCGCGTTTACACTGTCCCTCTTCACGTTCGTCACGACACAGGGAGCCCGGCATGCTGACGGTATGGGGACGACGCAACGCATTCAATGTCCAGAAAGTGATGTGGCTCGTCGACGAGCTCGCGCTCGCGCATCGCCACGTGCCGGCCGGCGGCCGGTTCGGCGTGCTCGATACACCCGAATTCCTCGCGATGAACCCGCACGGACGCATCCCGGTGATCGACGACGACGGTACCGTCGTGTGGGAATCGCACAGCATCCTGCGCTACCTCGCCGCGCGTTACGGACGCCCCGGCTTCTGGCGCGACGATCCCGCCGAGCAGTCGCGGGCGGACCGCTGGATGGACTGGGCTCAAACCACGCTGCAGCCGGCATTCCTCAACGGCGTGTTCCGCGACTACTACCGCACGCCGCCCGAGCAGCGCGACACCGTCCGCGTCGAGCGGAGCATCGCGCAATGCGCGCAGTATTTCCGGGTGCTCGATACCGTGCTGGCCGGGCAGCCGTTTCTCGCGGGCGACGCGATCACGCTCGCCGACATCGCGGCCGGCACGCACCTTTACCGGTATTTCGAGCTCGATATCGCGCGGCCCGACGTGCCGCATGTCGTGGCGTGGTACGAACGCCTGAAGGCGCGACCCGCGTATCGCACGAACGTGATGATTCCGTTCGACGATCTGCGCGGCAAGCTCGGCTGAGCGACTGATCGACTGTTGCGCCGGCAGCGGAGCGGCTTGTTGGATGGTTGTAAGCACAACGGCGTATCGTGCCGACCTGTACGCCCGCCGGATGCATATGCGTCGTCGCGACGACGATCGTAGCCAAGCGGGTCATGACTGACCAACCACGCAGGCAAGGTGATGAGCGCCCAGGACGTTCCGGTCGAGTTCGCTTCTCGGAAGGACAACGCGGTTGCCGTGCATCGAAACGCGGGGCTGGACGCGTTGCGGGCCTGCCTGACGCTGCTGGTGGTCTTTCACCATTGCGCGATCACGTACGGGGCAGTCGGCGGGTGGTACTACCACGAGGTGGCCGCAGGCCCGTCGGTGGCGTCCGCGCTGTTGACGCTCTTCTGCGCGATCAACCAGGCGTTCTTCATGGGCCTGTTCTTTTTCCTCGCGGGCTATTACACACCGCCATCCATCGAGCGCAAGGGCGCCGTCCGCTTCCTCGCCGACCGGTCTCTCCGGCTTGGCCTGCCGTTGCTCATCTACGGCTTCCTGATCGGCCCCGCGACGATTGCTCTGGCTCAGTCGGGCGCGGGTCATCCGTTTCCAGATACGCTGCGACATCTGTGGCAAAAAGGTACGTTCGAAAACGGACCGATGTGGTTCGCCGAGGCATTGCTGATTTTCAGCGTGGCGGCGGCGCTGCTGCATATCGTCTTCCCGCGCACCGTGGCGCGCGATACGAACCGCGTCGCGCGCGTCCCTTCCGACACGACGCTGGCCGCCGCCGCACTGCTCACCGGTATCGCGGCACTGGCATTGCGGTCGCGATGGCCGGTAGGTATCAACGTATGGGGGCTGCAGCTCGGCTACTTCGCGAGCTACGTCGTGTTGTACGCAGCGGGTTGCCGGACGGCGCGCGCGTACTGGATCGAGCATCTGCCGGCACCGCAGGTCCGACGTTGGTCACGCATCGCGCTCATGGCGTTGCCCGTCCTGCCGGTCGCCTACCTGATCGCGAAGCACGTGCCTGCGTGGCGCGGCCGTCCGCAGGACGTCATCTACGCATTCTGGGAGCCGCTGGTCGCGTGGGGCGCAATCCTGTTTCTCGTCGATCGTTTTCAACAGCGCTTCGACATATTGACGGGCACGTGGCGGCCGCTGTCGCGACGCGCGTACGCCATCTACGTCATCCATCCGCCCGTGCTGGTCGCGGTCGCCCTCGCGTGGCGAAACGTACCGGCGTCCCCGTTCCTGAAATTCGCCGTGACCGGTAGCCTCGCCTGCGTCGCGTGCTATCTGATTGCCGGCCTCCTGCTTCGCGTGCCGCGGTTCGCGTCGATTCTGTAGACGCGTCGGCTCGCGCCGCTCGTTCGTACACGATATCAGCGGCTGGCGTCGCGCCGGGCGACGTCATAGACAGCCGCTGCCGTGACCCCGAATACCAGGTGCGCGATCAGCGTGATCGCGCCGCGCACCGCGATGAACCACGGAAAAATCGTCGTGAATCCGTACAGGTTCACGCCGTACAGGAGAAGCCCGAACGCGCCGCCCGCCAACAGCGCGGCCACGCGCGACAGATTGCGGACCAGCCGTGCCAGCACGGCCGCATAGACCAGCGAAAGCGCCGCATGGACGAGCGTCGCCACGCCCATGACCAGCGGATCGAAGCCGCCGGCACCGAGCACGCTTCGCCCCATCACGATCGCGGCCGTGAGGCGCGCGTCGCGCAACAGATTCCGGACGGCGTCATCGCCGGCGATTGCCCACAGCAGCAACTCGATGACGGTCGATCCGACCGCCGCGCCGAACGCTGCCCAGAGAATCGGGACCCCACTCGCTCGTTTCAATGATCGCCCTCATGGCGGGCCGGTCGATGCATCGAGCGAACCGCCGTGCAAACCGGTTTACGACGCCCCTTCGCAGTCCGACCAGTATGCAAACGGGTCGCGATGTTTCGGATAGTGCTCGTCGAGCCATTTCAGCAGCGTCGCCCGCGCATTGTCCATGTCGGCCTTCAACGACGACGTCGTCAGTTCGTGCACTTCGACGGACTTTTCCCGATCGACCACGAAGCAGTTCCAGTCGGGACCGTCGAGATCCGGATCGTCGGACGCCTTCGACGACTTGCTCCAGCCGAAACGCTTGCGCGCATCGATGTAGTAGCGCGGATGCACCTTCAGATACGACATCTCGCCGCCCTGCAGGCTGCTCTCGGCGCGCAGCACGTCGCGTTCGTCGACGATCTGCGTGACTTCCGGCAACCGGCGCGAGCGCCATCCGGCAGGCAGCGTCGCCACTGCACGAATGCTGTCGTACGTGCCCCACTCGAGGCCCCACGCTTCGGCCATGCGTTTCATGAACGCGTCGGCGCTCGGATAACCGCGCAGCTGGATGCGGGTCGACAACGTGACTTCCACCCCGCCGCGACCGCCGGATGCGCTCGACACCTCGTCGTCCGTCGCGAACGGATTGCCCGGACGCGGCGATTCGCGCTTCGCGTCCGCAGGCGCCAGGCCGGAAAAAAGTTGATCCAGCGCCGCACGCGCCTTCGACGATTTGTCTGGTCTATTCATCGGTTCCCTTTTGTACAAATTTGAACCCGTACTGCAATGGTTGGTGATTGCCCTGCCATCGGGCAAAGGCTCGATTCCGCTTCACTGCGGCGATCTCGCCGTTTTCCGCGGCTGCATTGTAACGATTTGGCGGCCGCGACCGAACGAACCGGGAGCGAGCGGCCGGCCGCAGTCGCGACGCGCGTGCTGGTGCTGGTGCTAGTGCCCAAGCGGTCGCTTGCGCGAACCGCCGGGCATGCGCTACCCCAGCGCCTTCACCATCCGCTCCATCAACGCGAGGACTTCCGGCCGATTCTCGCCCTTCGCATGCACGAAGTGATAGCTGAGCAGTGAATCGACCTCGTGACGGCTCACGCGCACGAGTGCGCTGCGCCGCAGATACGCATCCGCAAGCGGCGTGCGCGCAAGCGCCACGCCCAACCCCGCTTCGGCCGCCGCCAGCACGAGGTTGTAATCCTCGAACCGGCGATCCTGCGCACGCGGCTTGAACGGAATGCCGAGCGCGTCGAACCACGTGCGCCAGCCGGTCACGTCGGAATCGTGCAGCAACGGCATGTCGAGCAGCGCGGCGTCGCCCGTTGCGCGACGCATCCTGGCCAGTTGCGCGGCGAGCCGCGGATGCGCGACCGGATACAGCCGTTCCGGCATGAATGGACGGGTTTCCAGCCGACGCCAGTTGCCGCGCCCGTAGCGGATCGACAGATCGGCTTCGCCACCGGCGATATCCACGTTGCGGAGCTCGATGCCGAGCTCGATGCGCAACGCGGGCGCTTCGCTCTCGAGCGCGGGCTGCCGCTCCAGCAGCCACAGCTGCGCAAACGCGGGCACCACGCTCATCCGCACCAGCCGCGGCGTACGCGGCGAGCGCCACTGATCGGCCGCGCCGTCGATGATCGCGAACGCCTGCTCGATCCGGCCAACGAAGCGTTGCCCGTCCGGCGTCAGGCGCACGCCGCGCGCATGCCGTTCGAAC
>NZ_JACFYV010000267.1:0-8161 GCF_016759955.1 Burkholderia sp. KCJ3K979 | reverse complement strand
GCCGCGCCGTTCATGCGTCGGAGCGCGGCGTCGTGACGTTCATCGGCACCGAGCCGCGCGGCTATGGCAAGTACGTGGTGATTCGTCATGACGGCGGTTACGCGTCGTACTATGCGCACCTGTCGGCGTTCGAGCCGACGTTGCGAACCGGCGCGCGCGTGATGCGCGGTCAACGCGTCGGCGCGGTCGGCAGCACGGGAACGGCGACCGGCCCGCATCTGCACTTCGAGGTGCGCCGGCATGCGCGCCTCGTCGATCCGATCGAGCTCGTGCACGCAGCCAGAGCGGCGAAACTGAAGGGTGCGCAACGCGTGGCGTTCAACCGCGTGGCGCGTGATGCGCGCATTCAGCTGGCGTCGGCCACTTGGGCGCAACCCGTGGCGATGTCGACGCGCTCCGCATCCCATGCGGGCTGACCGCTAGCAGTTGCCCGCTCCTCGATGCTGGCCGCAATGGCCGGCATCGTTGCATGGGCCAACCGACACCCGCCGTCTCGGCATGCGCGCAACGACGCTGCGCGCGCGGCCGGACTGGTCCTACACCCCGTTGACGATTTCAGCCTGGTCTGATGGTTCCGCTTTTGCCCCGTCGCTAAGATTTTCGTATGCAACGCGCGTAGCGACTGCCGAAGTCTGCCGTCGCTGCCGCGTTCGTACCTCAATCGACTAGATCGTGCGCACTCGGCGGCGCCCGTGAGCGCGGCCGCGCGCTTCATGCATAGACGACCGCGCTGGGCAAAACATGGCGCGGCACGCACGACGACACAACGGGATGAAAACCATCTATGTCAAAACTGGATTTCAGGTCGACACGCACGTGGGGGGCGCTGGCGGCGATTGCCGCCGTTGCCGGCGCACTGATGTCGACCCTTGCGTGGACGGCCGGCTGGATTGGTTCGCGCACGACCAGCGTATCGCTGGTATCGGAAACCCCGCAGCCGTTTCCGCCCGGCTTTCGCCGCGCGCACGGCAAGGGCGTCTGCTTCGTCGGCACGTTCCGTCCCGACCGCGCGGCGGTGCCGTTGTCGACCGCGCGTGTCTTCACGCAGGCGGACATCCCGGTCGTCGGACGACTCTCGATCGGCACTGGCAGCCCGTACGCGGCCGACAACTCCACGACGACGCTGAGCATGGCTCTGCTGCTGACGACCGATGACAAGCAGCAATGGCGCATGGCGATGAACAACCAGCCGTACTTCGCGACACACGAACCGGAGGGCTTTCTGGCCATGCAGCAGGCGACCGCGCCTGACCCGGCCACGGGCCAGCCAGACCCGGCGCGGGTGTCCGCGTTCCTGAAAGCGTACCCGGAGGCGGAGAAATTCATGAAATGGGCGGCGCAGGAACCGGCTCCGGGCAGTTTCGCGGGCGCGACGTTCTACAGCGTCAATGCCTTCTATCTCGTGGCCGCCGACGGCCACCGGCAGCCGGTGCGCTGGATGATGCGCCCGCATGATCCGTTCATTCCGATGAGCGATGCGCAGCGGCAGAAGGCCGACCACGACTTCCTGTTCGAAGGCGTGCGCGAGCGGCTCGCGCGCAAGCCGCTCCATTGGGATTACGTGTTGCAACTCGCGCAGCCGGGCGATCCGGTCGACGACGCGTCGCAGCCGTGGCCGGCCGATCGCAAGCAGCTCGTCGCCGGCACGCTGGAAATGACGCGTGTCGTCGAACAGGCCGAGGGCGCGTGTCGCGATATCAACTTCGATCCGTCGATCGTGCCCGCGGGCGTCGCGGTGTCGAACGATCCGATCCTGAACGCGCGCTCGGGAGCGTACGCGCATTCGTTCAATCGCCGCGAACGCGAAATCGGCTACGGCAAGGCGACCGAGGCAGTCGGCAAGCAGGAGGTCAAATGAATACGCACAAGCTGGCGAGCGGTGGCGCGCCGCACCATTTCAACGCGCTGGCGCGCGGTCTGCACTGGCTGATGGCCACGATGATCCTGGCCATGCTGTTCATCGGCGCCGGCATGATGACGTCGTTGCATCACCGGATCTGGCTGATCGACCTGCATCGGCCGCTGGGTATCGCGATCCTAGTGCTGGCGCTGCTGCGCGTCGCGAATCGGGTGCGCAGCCGGCCGCCGGCACTGCCGGCTAGTCTGCCGTATTGGCAGGTGCTCGCAGCGAAAGCGTCCCACTGGGCATTGTATGTGCTGATGCTGGCATTGCCGCTGATCGGCTGGGCCTTGTTGTCGGCGGGCGGTTTCCCGATTGTCCTGTTCAAGGGCGTCAACCTGCCTGCGATCGTACCGGCCAGTCCGACGCTCTTTGCATGGTTGCGCGATGCGCATGGCCTGTTGGCGCGACTGCTGTTCGTCGTCGTGCTGGCCCATCTGTCGGCTGCCCTGGTTCATGCGTGGATTTACCGGGACGGCGTTTTTTCCAGCATGGCACGTGGTGGACGGCAACGCGGTTAAGTAGCCCGTCGTTCGATCGTCGGCGGAGTGCGTCGCATGGCGGCTTCGACGGCGGCCGTCCAGCTATCCGGAACATCTGCTGGCGGGATCGTCGAGCGCATCGACGAACACCTCTGGCCATGTAGTCGTCCAAAAGCGGGTGGCATTGCTTCGTGCAAGGCAACATGGCCGAATTGTCCATGTTGCCTTGCACGACCCGTGCGATTGCGGTATCGCGTCATATTTTCCGATTCGCCCGAATCTCGTCGTCACGACTTTCAGGAGTCTCGCGATAACCGGAAAATTAAACCGGTTCGCTCCCGTTCGCTTTCATGATGCCGGTGCCGCAGCATTTTTCGCGACGCAACAACGCGACCATTTTTCTTATTTCCCGTTCCGCAATGAATTGCCACGTGATTTCCGATATCACGCCAATGGATCTTGCGATTATTTCAAGACAGGTGATATAACCCGTTCCACGCACCGATTTTCAGCAATAACGTCACCAATAAATGCGAGCGGAAAATGAAAAGAAAGGCGCGGAACCTGGGTTTGGGTGGAATGGCGATTCTGACCGGCGCGGTGCCGGTCAGTGCGTATGCGGCGTGCTCGGCCACCGCGCCGGGCAGCGGTACGACGGTGACGTGTACCGGCGCGAACGCGCCGTCGGTCGTGGCCACGGCCGGCAGCACCGGCGTGGCGATCAACCTCGATTCGACCGTGACGGGCAGCTACGTGCTGACGTCCGCGCCGACGCCGTTCTCGGTCGACACGTCGAGCACGATCACCAACAACGGCAGCCTGTCGATGTCCGGCAACGGCACGGGCGTCGCGAACCGCGGCGCGGTGCTGCTCGGCGTGAACAACGGCAACACGCTCACCAATGCGGCGACCGGCGTGATCGCGACGTCGGGCACCTACAACGACGGGATGGCCGCGAACGGCAACAACAATACGCTGGTCAACAACGGCACGATCACGACCACCGGCAACAACGCGTACGGGATGACGGCCGCGTGGGGGCAAAGTAATCCCGGCGCATCGGGCAACCAGATCGTCAACACGGGCACCGTGACGACATCCGGCAACAACGCGCGCGCCGCGTCGCTGCTCGGCGGCAATGGCACGATCACCAACAGCGGCACGCTGACGTCGAACGGCCGCGATGCGCCGGCCGTCTACATGCAGGGCAACAACGACACGCTGGTCAACAGCGGCACGATCCAGACCACCGGCACCGCGACGAGCGGTGGCAGCGTCGACGCCGTCGTATCGAACACGCTCGGCAGTTCGTTCACCGCGACGATCACGAACCAGGCCGGCGGCCGGATCATCAGCAACAACGGCATCGGCGTGCGCTCGACCAACGGCGCGACGACGATCACCAACGCGGGGCTGATCCAGGGCGGCGGCGGCACCGCGATCCAGGGCGGCAACGGCAACGTGACGCTGATCCTGCAGACCGGATCGCAGATCGTCGGCACGGCCAACGGCGGCGCGGGCACCAACACCGTGACGCTGCAGGGCACCGGCACCGCGTCGAATGCGTTCACGAATTTCCAGCGCCTGACGATGGCCGGCACCGACTGGACGTGGGCCGGCACCGGCACGTTCTCGACCGCGCTGGTGCAGAGCGGCACGCTGAACCTTACGGGCACGCTCGGCACGACGACGGCATCGGTCGTCGCGACCGTCAACGCGGGCGCGACGCTGCAGGCCAATGCGTCGAACCTGCCGCTGTCCGTCACCGACAACGGGCTGGTGCGCTTCCAGCAGGACAGCGCCGGCACGTACACGGGCACGATTGGCGGGTCGGGCGCGGTGGAGAAAACCGGCGCGGGCACGTTGACGCTCACGCCGTCCGCGGCGGGCGGCAATACGTATTCCGGCGGCACGACGATCACGCAAGGCACGCTGTCGGTCGCGGCGGACAACGCGCTCGGCGCTTCATCGGGAAGACTGACTTTCAACGGCGGCACGCTGCAGTTCGGCAGCGCGTTCAATCTCGCGTCGAGCCGCGCGATCTCGACCACTTCGAACAACGGCGCGATCGATACGCAGGGGTTCAACACGACGATCATGCAGGACATCACGGGTTCGGGCGGACTCACCAAGCTGGGAGACGGCACGCTGACATTGAATGGCGTACACAGCACGTATTCGGGCGGAACGAACGTGGCTGCCGGCACGCTCATTGTCGGTGATCTCGATGCGGCGGCGGGACTGCGGGGCGGTGGCCCCTTGACCATCGCGCCCGGTGCGACGCTTGGCGGGTATGGCAGTGTGACGGGTAACGTGACGAACAATGGCACGATTTCAGTCGCGAATGCGCTGCCCAGTCTGGCCAGCGGTTTGCCGGGAGACTTCCGGATATTCGGAACCCTGACGAATGCGGGAGTTGTGGAGCTCCGTGGGCGCGTTGTCGGTAACGGATTGGCCGTGTCGGGCAATTATGTCGGGCAGAATGGAGCGGTCAACATGAATACGACGCTTGCCGGCGACGGTGCGCCATCGGACACGCTGCTGATCGGCGGTGTGCCGGCAGTGGCGACGGCAAGCGGCAAGACGACACTGAACGTAACGAACGTCGGTGGTGCCGGTGCGCTGACCAAGTCCGACGGTATTCGGTTGGTTTACGCCGTGAACTTTGCGAATACGGGTAACGCGTTTACGTTGGCGGGCGGTACGGTCAGCGCTGGCGCTTACTCCTATTATCTGGTGAAAGGCGGGGTTACCGCCTTGACGGGGGAGGACTGGTATCTGCGCAGCACGGTTCCTCCGCGGCCGGATCAGCCAACGCAGCAACCGCCATTCAGTGTTGCCGACGGTACGCCGGAATCGATCGTCGAGGCTGTCAAGAACGCGGCGCCCGACGCCAAGCCGGAACCTGTTTACCGTCCCGAAGTCCCGCTGTACTCGGAAGTGCCGGCTGTCGCGCGCCAGCTTGGATTGCTGCAGATCGATACCTTCCATGATCGCCAGGGCGAACAGGGACTGCTGGCCGAAAACGGCTCGGTGCCCGTTTCGTGGTCACGTGTATGGGGCGGCTACAGCAACATCAAGCAGAATGGCGATGTGACGCCGTCCTATGACGGAACGGTATGGGGGATGCAGGTCGGGCAGGATCTCTATGCGGACAACCGACCGAGCGGACACCGTAACCACTACGGCTTCTTCCTCGGATTCTCGCGCGCGATTGGGGACGTGAACGGTTTTGCGCTCGCGCAGCGGGATCTGGGCGTGGGTTCGCTGCAGGTGAATGCGTACAACCTCGGCGGATACTGGACACACATTGGCCCGGGCGGCTGGTATACGGACGCAGTGGTGATGGGAAGCGTGCTGACCGTACGCACGCATTCGAACAACAATGTGAGTGGTTCGACGGACGGCAACGCGGTCACCGGTTCGGTCGAAGCGGGCGTGCCGATCTCGCTCGGCTATGGGCTGACGCTGGAGCCGCAGGCGCAGTTGCTGTGGCAATGGCTGTCGTTGGCCCGATTCAACGACGGCGTGTCGGACGTCACGTGGAACAACGGTAACACGTTCCTCGGCCGGATCGGCGCGCGGCTGCAATACGCGTTCGATGCGAACGGCGTGAGCTGGAAGCCGTACTTGCGCGTGAACGTGCTGCGTTCGTTCGGCAGCGATGACAGGACGACGTTCGGCGGCTCGACGACGATCGGCACGCAAGTCGGGCAGACGGCCGGGCAGATCGGCGCGGGGCTCGTCGCGCAGCTGACGAAGCGCGGCAGCGTGTATGCGACGGTCAGCTACCTGACGAACCTCGGTGGCGAGCATCAGCGCACGATCACTGGTAATGCCGGCGTCCGGTGGGCGTGGTGATTCGACGGGCGAGGATGCGCGGAGCGATCGGCCTTGGCGCGTATCGTCGCGGCCGATCGCATCATTGCGGCGCGGGCCGGGGGCTCGCAGATGACGGACGCTCGCCGGCCCATCGCCACGCCGCGCGGCGTGGCGACGCTCATCACGCGGCCGCGACTCAACCCAGCGGCCAGTTCAGGATCGCAATCCCGTCGTTGTAGTCGCCGTCGCCGCCATCTTCCGATCCGACCAGCCCGAAGTAGGTCTTCTTGAAGATGTCGACCTGACGCGAGCCGATCTTCGACGGCTTGCCGTTCGCCGTCACGACTACCCGCACCTTCCCCTTGCCGGAGTTCACGATCTGCGTGTTCAGGTTCGCGTCCTGCGTGCCGGCGCCCTGGAACGTCGCGGCGGGTTTCGGATTGTCGTCGACGAAGACCTCGATCGTCTGCGGGGCGGACGAATTGACCAGCGCGGTCACGCCGAATGCGATGTTCGGCGGCAGGTTGAAGACGCCGTCGCGTTCACCGCCGCCGGTCGGTACGGGCGCGGGCTGCACGGGTTGCGGTGTCGCTTTCGAGAAGTAATTGACCACCGCGCCGACGCCGAACTTCGCCGCGGCACCGGGCAACACGCCCGGCGCGCCGGCCCACGTCACCGTGCAGGCAACGACCTCGCCTGCCGCATCGGTTTTCACCTTGTTCTGCCAACTGCCGACGTCGAAGCTGTACGGGATCGTCGCGATATCGACGAACACGTCGTATTGCGGCAGTTTCTCGACGAGCTGCGCGGTCATGAACTGACGCATCCGGTCGAGCACGGCCTGATCGCCGTTGGCCTGCACGGCAGTGGCGTCGTTGCCCGCGAGTTGCAGCAGCGCGTACAGGTCGTCGTGTGTAAAGGGTTGTGACATGTCGTCCTCGTCTGGATGGAAGGGTTCCGCATCGCGTGACCGGCGAACGGATTTCACCGGACCACGCGCGGTGTACAGCAGTGGGACTGCAAATGACTGCTCGAACGATGCGCAATGCGTGGCTGGCCCCGTCGCCATTGCGATGTTTCGTGATAGCCGTCGATCAACCCAGCGGCCAGTTCAGGAACACGATGCCGTCGTTGTAATCGTCGTCGGCGCCGTCTTCCGAGCCGACGATCCCGAAGTACGACTTCTTGAAAATGTCGACCTGCCGCGAGCCGAGCCGCGACGGCCTGCCGTTCGCCATCACGATCACGCGCACGCGTCCGTTGCCGGAATCGAGCACTTTCGTGCCGAGGTTCTGGTCCTGGGCGCCGGCGCCCTTGAACGTCGCGGCCGGTTTCGGGTCGTCGTCGATGTAGATGTCGATCGTCTGGTCGTTCGCCGCGTTGGTGAGCGCGGTCACGCCGAACTTGATGTGCGGCGGGAGATTGAACGTGCCGTCGCGTTCGCCGCCGCCGCCGCCGCCGATGTTGCCCGATTCGCCGCCACCGGTTTCGGCGCCCGGATTGGCGCCACCTTGCGACGACGATTGCGCGGCCGTTTCCCCGATCGCGGAAAGGCTCGCGTACGAATCGATATGCATCGCGCTGCCGCGCACGCTTTTCCACTGGCCCTTCACGAACGTGACGCCGCCGCCGACGTCGATCGTCGCGACGAGCGTGAACGGCATGCGGCCGGTGCTTTCGGGCACTTTCGCCGAATAGGTGAAGCAGCCGTCCGCGACGACGCCCTGATTCGTCGCGATCGCGAAATAGATGCCGGGGAAGTTGTTGCCGGTCGCGTAAGGCGTCGGCACGTTGAGGATGACCTGCAGTTTCCCGTCGCGAATCCCGGCCTTCGCGATGTCGATGTAGAGGCCGGGAATGTCGACGTAAGCCTCCGACGTCACGACGGGCGCGCTGACGATCGAAGCCGAAAGGAGCGGCATGGAAGTCTCCGGTGATGAGGCGGTTCGGGATGGGG
>NZ_JACFYV010000266.1:0-8273 GCF_016759955.1 Burkholderia sp. KCJ3K979 | reverse complement strand
GCCACAAACCGATCAGGCAAGAACCAAAGGACTGCCGACGCAGGCGGAATCGGAGGTCTGCGAAAACCCGCCGCCTTTCGATCTCCAGGACGTGCCGATTGCGATGGACAATCTGGGCTGGAAGGTTTCGGCTAGGCTCGCGCGAATCTGGTTTGCGGGCGCGGCGCATACCTACAATGACGATCCAACGTCAGCTCAGCCGATGAATAACGATGACGTTACGCTTGACTGGGTGTTGAAATTCGGAAATGTCAGAAAAAAATACGAGAAACTTCTTGAGAATGATATCTACAGCGAACGCTCCATACGCACAGCAACAGATATCACGAAGTCATTTGTCAAGGAGCTATTTTTTTACAGAAACTCCGCATTCACTTTTAACACCACCTCGCTCACAGGAAATTTTCATGAATTTCACAACAAATGGCAATTTCAACTGTCCAAAATAGGAAATTTTGACACCCTTGAAAATCTTTCCCCAACAGATCTCACAGGGGCATTGGCCAATTTCAACATTTACGTAGCCATCGGGAATGTTGAAATTTCCAGCGAAAAATATTTCAAATATGAAAAATCAAGCACATTTTATTGCCTGAATGGCACGGGAAAAATTACGCACATCTATGTTTACGTGAAAGACAACTACTCATTCAACGGAAAACAATATCTAGGTCACTGGAACACGCACGGAGTGATCATCGCTACAGGGGTGCTTCTCACCGGCTCAAGATCGCCAAAGCGAGAATTCGACATTGATATTTGGTCAAAAAATATCAACAAACCAGTCGACACCCGAAGAAGCAAGTTCGGAAAATTCAGAAGGCCCGACGTTTACTTTCCGATCTACAACGCGGACTACATCCGCTGGCGAGAGAGGCATCACAGAGGCAGAGATTTCATGATATATTCACGCCCAGTCTATTTAAAGCCAAAGAAACCAATCGATCTTGATCTTGGTGAGATATGCCGAATAGAGCCATCAGATACATTGGCCTAGCCATTGCCATTTATATATGCACAGGCTTAATCATTCATTTCAATCGCCCCATCTACGGACGATGTGACTTCTATGATCGCCCGGAGACATTGGATGGCGGCATAAAGAACATGAATGGCGTTTGGTACCAATTCAAACTGTGCGGCACCGGCGGGAACGATCAGGACGCGACCAATGACAACATCGAGCTAAGAGTTTTCAGTGAGGAGGGCGAGCTTCTTGCGAGGCGATATTTCTCCGTCAATTGGTATCACGGAGACAGCTTTCATCCACCCCTGAATTACGAGGGCAATCGGATTCGCTATATCGACTTGACTGATGAATCGAATTACCAAAAATATCTAATGATCCCCCCCTCCAGGTGGGATTGGCTTCGCGCCAGATTGCCTTTGTTTTAACCCCAAGCCTTTGATTTATAAGAAACAAAGCCCTGCTAGCGGGGCCTTGTTCTTCAAAAAAACTGCTCGCGCGAATCAACGACGAGAGCATCGACCGACCCGTGAAACAGGTCGCATCAACCGACAGATTCGCAGCGAATCATCCCGCCCCGCTCAAACGACCCGAAACGCCCCCACTGCCCGACGCAACCCATCCGCCTGTTCCTCCAGCGACGCGGCAGCAGCAGCAGCCTGCTCGACGAGTGCCGCGTTCTGCTGCGACACCTGATCCATCTGCGACACCGCGCGGTTCACCTGCTCGATCCCGTCGCGCTGCTCGCTCGACGCGGCCGCGATCTCCGTCATGATGCCCGTCACGCGCCCGATCGCCTGCTGGATGTCCTGCATCGTCGTGCCGGCCATGCCGACGAGCCGCGAGCCGGTCGCGACACGTTCGACCGATTCGCCGATCAGCGTGCGGATTTCCTTCGCCGCGGACGCCGAGCGCTGTGCCAGCGTGCGCACCTCGCCCGCGACCACCGCGAACCCGCGGCCCTGCTCGCCCGCGCGCGCGGCTTCGACCGCCGCATTCAGCGCGAGGATGTTGGTCTGGAACGCGATGCCTTCAATCGTGCCGATGATGTCGGCGACCTTCTGCGAGCTCTGGTCGATTTCGTTCATCGTGCCGATCACCTCGCCCACGACCGTCGCGCCGCGCGTCGCGATCTCGCTCGCGCTGTCCGCGCAGGCCTGCGCCTCGAGCGCGTGGTCCGCGTTCTGCTTCACGGTCGCCGTCAGTTGCTCCATGCTCGCGGCCGTCTCCTGCAGCGCCGACGCCTGTTCCTCGGTGCGCTGCGACAGGTCGGTGTTGCCGGCCGCGATCTGGTGCGTCGCCGTCGAAATCGCTTCGGAGCCCTGGCTCACCTGGCGCACCGTATCCGCGAGGCTGCGCTGCATGCCCGTCACGCCCTTGACCAGTTCGGCCATCTCGTCGCGCGACGACCAGCGCACTTCCGACGTGAGGTCGCCGTCCGACAGCCGGCGGAAATGCGACAGCAGGCGATTCACCGGTTGCGTGATCGCGAAATGCAGGCCGATCGCGCAGCCGAGGCACGCGGCCAGCCCGAATGCGATGCCCGCGATCGCGCCCATGCGCATCCAGCCGTAATAGGTCTGCGCGGTGTCGTACACGTCCTTGCCGCGCGCGGCCTGGTACGCATCGAGCGCGTCGGTCGCCTGCGTGAGCGCGACCGACAGCGGCGGCGCGACGGTCATCAGCAAGCGGTCGGCTTCGTCGCGCCGCCCTTCGCGGATCGCATCGATCATCGGCTTCAGCGCCTGCCCGATCAGCGCCTGGCGCGCGGCATCGAGGCGGCTCGCGAGCGGGCCCTCGTCGCCGTCGTGCGGCATCGCCGCGTAGTTGCGCCATGCCGTGTCGGCCTTCGCGAGATAGCCCTCGGCCTTCTTCACGAGCTCGGGCACCTCCGGCGCTTCCGGATGCAGCAGCGCACGGTCGAGCGTGGTGCGCACGATCGTCAGGTTCAGGCTCGCCGCGGACAGCGCGGTCTTCGCGGCCAGTTGCCGCGTATAGGCCTCGTCGAGGGCGCGGTTGGAACTCTGCATGCCGGCGAGGCCGATCAGCCCCGACACGACGAGCAGCACGGCGACGAGGCCGAGCGTGGAGAAGATCCGCGTACGGATGGAGAAACGGGAAAACAGGGCGTTCAGGTTCATGACGGCACGTGAGCGGTGAAAAGAGCCGCGGCAATCGGTCCGCGGCCCTCTCTATTACGGTTTGCCTGCAAGAAACTTGAGTTCGTCCCCGCTTTCCGGCTGATCGTGGTCAATTTTTCCGGCGGCAATCTCCCGTTACGACTGCAACATATCGAGTCTGGGCAGAAATTGACTAGTCAATCATTCATGGCTATATTTCGACCCAATTCCCTGCCATGGCAGATATCTCGATGACCACCGACACCCTCCTCACTCCGCCGGCCGCCGACGCGGCCCGCCGCGACGCGCCGACCGGGCTGATCGTCGCCGCGCTACTGCTCGTCATGCTGCTGTCCGCGCTCGACCAGACGATCGTGTCGACCGCGCTGCCGACGATCGTCGGCGAACTCGGCGGGCTCGACCAGTTGTCGTGGGTCGTCACCGCGTACCTGCTGTCGTCCACCATCGTGCTGCCGCTGTACGGCAAGCTCGGCGACCTGTACGGCCGCAAGATCGTGCTGCAGGCGGCGATCGTGCTGTTCCTCGCCGGCTCCGCGCTGTGCGGCGTCGCGCAGGACATGACGCAGCTGATCGTGCTGCGCGCGCTGCAGGGGCTCGGCGGCGGCGGCCTGATGGTCGTCACGATGGCCGCGATCGGCGATCTGGTGCCGCCCGATCGCCGGGCGCGCTACCAGGGGATGTTCGGCGGCGTCTACGGCCTCGCGACGATCGTCGGACCGCTGCTCGGCGGCTTCCTGGTCGAACACCTGTCGTGGCGCTGGATCTTCACGATCAACCTGCCGCTCGGCCTGCTCGCGCTCGCGGTGATCGGCATGGCGTTCCGGCCGCATACCGCGCACGTGAAGCACCGGATCGACTACATGGGCGCCGCGTTCCTCGCGACCGCCCTCACCTGCGTGATCCTGTTCACGAGCGAAGGCGGCTCGCTGCTGCCGTGGACGTCGCCCCAGCTTTGGATGACGCTCGTGCTCGGCCTCGTCGCGATCGGCGGCTTCATTTACGAAGAACGCCTCGCGGCCGAACCGATCATGCCGCTCGAGCTGTTCCGCCACCGCACCTTCGTGCTGGTCAGCCTGATCGGTTTCGTGGTCGGCATCGCGCTGTTCGGCTCGGTCACATTCATCCCGCTCTACCTGCAGGTCGTGAAGGGCTCGACGCCGTCGCAGGCCGGCATGCAGCTGCTGCCGATGATGGGCGGGATGCTCGTCACGTCGATCGTCAGCGGGCGGCTGATCTCGCGGCTCGGCTCGTACCGAATGTTCCCGATCGCGGGGACGCTGACCGGCGGCGTCGCGATGGCGCTGCTGTCGACGCTGACGCTCGACACGCCGCTGCACACGATGTACGCGTACATGGCGCTGCTCGGGATCGGCCTCGGCATGGTGATGCCCGTGCTGACGCTCGCCGTGCAGAACACGGTCGAATTCCGGCACATGGGGGTGGCGACGTCGGGCGCGACGCTGTTCCGCTCGATCGGCGGCTCGCTCGGCGTCGCCGCGTTCGGCGCGCTGTTCTCGCACGGGCTGCAGTCGCGGATGACGCATGCGCTGCCGGCCGGCACGGAATTGCCGCCCGCGCTCGGCCCGGCCGCCGTGCATCAGTTGCCGGATGCCGTGCGCGACGCGTACCTGCATGCGTTCGCCGGGTCGCTGCACGTCGTGTATCTGTCGGCCGCGGCGGTCATCGCGATCGCGTTCGTGCTCGCGTGGTTCGTCGAGGATGCGCCACTGCGCAAGCACCCCTGAGCGAGCGGCGGCTCGCGACACGACCGTCGGATCGAGCCGCGTCGCGAGTCGCCCGCTCCCGCCGTCACGCCAGCAGCACGACACCGCCCGTCGTCGCGCGCGACTCCAGCAACCGGTGCGCGTCGGCCGCCTGTTCGAGCGGCAGCCGCGCGCCGATCTCGACGTGCATGCCGCCCGCCAGCCGGTCGAGCGTCGCACGCGCGGCGTCCCGATATGCATCGACGTCGCGCGCGATGAAACCGAGCACGCTCGGCCGCGCAAGCGCGATCGAACGGGCCGGACCCAACTCGTCGAGATCGAACGTCTGCCGCGCGCCGATCGCCGCCACCTGCCCGATGCTCGCGACCATACCGAACGGACGAACCGCCCCGAGCGTACGGGTCAGCACGTCGCCGCCGATTCCGTCGATCGCGTAGTCGACGCCCGCCCCGCCGCCGAACGCCCGCGCGGCTGCAACGAAATCCTCCTCGCGATAATCGACCACCGCTTCGGCGCCGTGCGCGCGCACGAGCGCGGCTTTCGCCGCCGATCCGACCGTGCCGATCACCCGCGCGCCGAGCGCACGCGCCCACTGCGTCGCGAGCAGCCCGACGCCGCCGGCCGCCGCGTGCACGAGCACCGTATCGCCGGCGCCGACCTGCCGCACGCGATGCATCAGCATGTAAACGGTGATCCCCTTCAGCAGCCCGGCGGCGGCGGCTTCGTCGCTCAGCCCGTCGGGAACCGGCAGCACGCGCTCGGCCGGCACCGTGCGCAGGCTCGCATAGCTGCCGGTCGGCAGGCCGGCATACGCGACACGCTGACCGGGGACGAGCTCCGTCACGCCCGGCCCGACCGCGTCGATCACGCCGGTCGCCTCGACGCCGAGCGCGTCCGGCAGCGCGGGCAACGCGTGCGCGCCCGTCCTGAAATAGATGTCGACGAAATTCACGCCGATCGCGGTCTGGCGAATCCGCACTTCGCCGGCCCCGGGTAACCCGACGGGCGCATCGACGCGGCGCAGCACGCCGGCGTCGCCGTAACGGTCGAGGCCGATCCGGATGGCGTTGGCAGTTTGGGTCATGACGTTCCTCGCTATCGAATGAAGTGACACGATGATCCCATCGTGCATAATCGAACGGAATTCACGCTTAATGCCCATCTACTGTGCAAAATTCGACCGATCGCGATTCTGCCAGTGCCCCCGCGCTGCCGATGAGCTGGGACGACATCCGCTACTTTCTGGCGGTGATGCGCGGCGGCAGCCTGTCGGCCGCCGCGCGAGCGTTGCAGGTTCAGCATTCGACGGTCGCGCGGCGCATCGACGCGCTGGAATCGGCGCTGGGAATCCGGCTGTTCGACCGGCTGCCGCGCGGCTGGCCGCCGACCGACGAAGGGCTGCACCTCGCCGAGCACGCCGCGCGCCTCGAAGCCGACGCGCATGCGTTCGCGCGCGCCGCGCAAGGGGCGGCCGCGCTCGACGGCGTGGTGCGCGTATCGGCGTCGCCGGTGTTCGCCAGCCATTTCCTCGCGCCGCGCCTGGCCCGTGCACAGCGCGCGTGGCCGGCGCTGCGGATCGACCTGATGGGCGAGATGCATGCGGCCAACCTGTATGCGCGCGAAGCCGACCTCGCGGTGCGGCTGTCGCGGCCGAGCGAACCGGGGCTCGCCGCGCGCCGGCTCGGCACGATGCGCTTCGCGCTGTGCGCGGCACCGGAATGGGCGGACGCGCCGCCCGACACCTGGCCGTTCGTCGGCTACGACGACGCGCTCGCGCAAACGCCGCAGCAGCAATGGCTCGAACGCGTCGCGGCCGGGCGCCGTTTTGCGTTCATCGCCAACGACCTCGCCGCGCAGCATCGCGCGTGCGCAGCCGGGGCCGGCGTCGCGCTGCTGCCGCGGTTTCTCGTCGACGATCCGGCCGCGCACGCCGGCGCCCCGCTCGTCGAACTGACGGCCGCGCCGCGTTGCGACATCGAGCGCGAAATCTGGCTCGTCGTTCATCCGGACGTGCGCCGGTCGCCGCGCGTGCAGCGCGTCGCCGACGCGATCGCCGATGCGGTTCATGCGGCGGACGGCCGGCTGTAAGCCGCCGCAACCGTCGAAATCGCCAACGGCTTTGCCACGCGCGTCGGCGGCCGGCATAGTAGCGTTTTGACTTCGCCCGCCCTGCCGCCATGTCTACCGCTCTCACCTGCGTCGTGCGCGACGCGACCGACGCCGACCTCGATGCGATCCACGCGATCTATGCACACCACGTTCACCACAGCGTCGCGTCGTTCGAGGAAACGCCGCCCGATGTCGCCGAACTGCGCGCCCGCCGCGACGCGGTGCTCGACCACGGGCTGCCGTATCTCGTCGCCGAATGCGACGGCCGCGTGGCCGGCTACGCGTACGCGACGCCCTACCGCACCCGCAGTGCGTACCGCTTCGCGATCGAGGATTCGATCTACATCGACGACGCGCAGCGCGGCCGCGGCATCGGCCGCGCGCTGCTCGAGGCGCTGATCGCGCGCTGCGAAGGCGGCCCGTGGCGGCAGATGATCGCGGTGATCGCCGACGGCGGCACCGGCGGCTCGACGTCGCTGCATCGTGCATTCGGCTTCGAACCGGCCGGCCTGCTGAAAGCGGTCGGCTTCAAGCACGGCCGCTGGATCGACACGGCGCTGCTGCAGCGCCCGCTCGGCGACGGCGCGAACACGCGCCCCGCCTCGCCCGAGCCTGCCGCCGCGCGCTAGAATGGCCGCATGTCAAAACAGACTCATTCCACGCCCGACGAGGCCACGCCGGATTCACGCAACGAGTACACGGTCGACGAACTCGCGCGGGTGTCCGACACCACCGTGCGCAACGTCCGCGCGTACCAGGACCGCGGGCTGCTGGCGCCGCCGGAGAAACGCGGGCGCGTCGGCATCTACGACGACACGCACGTCGCGCGCCTGAAGCTGATCAACCATCTGCTCGCGCGCGGCTACACGCTGTCGAACATCCAGGACCTGATCAAGGCGATTGACGAAGGCCACGATCTGCGCTCGATCCTCGGCCTCGAAAACGCGATCGGCGGCCGCTGGTCGCACGAGCTGCCGAAAACCTATTCGCTCGCGCAACTCGCGCAGATGTTCGGCCCGCAAGCGACCACGCAACTGTCGCGCGTGACCGAACTCGGGCTGCTCGAACGGCGCGGCCTGTCGTTCGTCGCGAAAAGCCCCGCGCTGCTCGAGGCGGCGGCCGCGATGACGAAGGAAGGGATTCCGCCGCGCGAGCTGCTCGACGTGATCAGCCTCGCGCGGCCGCATTTCGACGCGATCGCGCGGCTGCTCGTCGATCTCGTCGTGAAGCGGCTCGACCGCTACGACGCCGGCACGCTGCCGCCGGCCACCGACGTGCCCGAACTGGTCGACGCGATCTGGCGGCTGCGCCCGCTCGCGGCCGTGTTCGTCG
>NZ_JACFYV010000265.1:0-8288 GCF_016759955.1 Burkholderia sp. KCJ3K979 | reverse complement strand
TCGTAGCCGAGCACCGTGTAGTCGCCGCGCCGCAGCGAACCCGCCATGCCGCGCCCCATGTTGCCCAGACCGATCACGCCCACCGTTTTCATCCGACGACTCCTGATAGCTGTTGGTTCGAGGCCGGCGCGCCAGCTTGCGCCTGCCTTGCATGGCCACGATGTTCGGTCCGGCGATCCGTATAATCAATCAACGCCAATATTGATATTGTTCTCTTTTTTAGAACACGCGAATCATGAGCGATACCCTGACCGACAGCCGCATCGTCTATTTCTACGAGGCCGTGCGTTGCGGCACGATCCGCGCCGCGGCCGACTGGCTCGACGTGGCGCCCTCGGCCGTGAGCCGCCAGATCGGGCTGCTGGAGAAGGAGCTCGACGCCACCCTGGTGGAGCGCCACGCGCGCGGCGTGACGCCCACCGAGGCGGGACGTTGCGTGATCGAGTATTTCCGCGAGCAGCTCGCGCACCGCGACGACCTGATCTCGCGCCTGCAGGAGCTGCGCGGGCTCAAGACCGGCCAGGTCAGCCTGGTGCTGGGCGAAGGCTTCGTCTCGGATCTGCTGGCCGGGCCCATGCAGCAGTTCTGCCGGCAGTTCCCCGGAATCCGCGTCAACCTCGACGTGGGCAGCACCAACGACGTGATCCGCAAGATCTCGAACGACGAAGGCGAAATCGGCCTGGTGTACAACCCGCCCGCCGAGCCCAAGCTGGTGTCGCGCGCGTCGAAGCGGCAGCCGATGATGGCGATCGTCGGCCCCGACTTCCCGCGCCGCAGCCACAAGGTGCTGACGGTGCAGCAGCTCGCCACCTACCCGCTGGCGGCCACTCACCCGTCCTACGGCACGCGGCAGATGATGGAGGCCGTCGAATACGCCGAGCGCGTACGGCTCGCGCCGATCATCACCACCAATTCCTTCGCGATCCTGAAGGAGTTCGTGAAATCCGGGCTCGGTATCTCGGTGATGCCGGCCTTCGCGGTGACGGCCGAACTGCAGGCCAGGGAGCTGTTCGCGATCGAGATCGCGCATCCGATCCTCGAGAACGCCGAGGCGCACATGGTCACGCGCGTGGGCCGCAAGCTGTCGGTGGCCGCCAACAAGATGCTGCAGATGATGACGGGGCAGATGCGCGCGTTTCGTTAGCGGGGCTGGCGTGGCCCGTACTCCTGCTCCTGAACGCGACGCGGGTTCGGGTTTGGAGACGGCTTCATGAAAACCGCAGATTCCGCTGCAAAGTGTTCCAGCAGATCAAGCAGCCGCCGCGTTCGAGAAAGGCTTCGTGGACAACGCCAGGCGCCCGTGCCCTCATGGGCACATCACCCAGGCCAAACGTCCTCACGCATCCGGATCCGGAATCCGCGCCGACTGAATCACCACCAGCGTATCACCGGCCTCGATCCTGCACGGCGGATCTTCGTAAAACGAATGAATCTTCCCGCAGCGATCGAGCCCGACCACGATCGCGCCCGGCACGACGTTCGTCAGGCAACCGATTTCATGCGGCAACGCCTCGCGCTCCAGCAGCGTCGCGCGACCGCGCGTCGACAGCATGTCGTTCACGAACGGCACGATGTAGCGGCTGTGGACCGCATCCGCCAGCAACAGCGCGCCGATCTTCGTCGACGATACGATCACGTCCGCGCCGGCCTGCCGCAGTTGCCGCTGATACAGGTTCTCCTGAATCCGCACGACGATCTTCGTATCGGGCGCGATGCTGCGCACCGACAGCGTCAGCAGGATCGCGGTCGGATCGTCGGTTACCGAAATGATCACGGCCTTCGCCGCGCGCACCTGCGCCTGCTGCAGCAGATCCTCATGTGCCGGATCGCCGAGCAACCCCGTCACGCCGAGCGACGTCGCCGCCTCGAGTGCCTGCTGCTGCGAATCGATCACGATGATCGTCGCCGGATCGACGCCGCTCTCCAGCAACTCGCGCACCGCGATCGATCCCGACAGGCCATAACCGCACACGACGATGTGATCGGACAGTTGCTTCTGCAGGCGTTTCATGCGGAATTCCTCGATGACGCGCTGGATCACGAACTGATACGCCGTGCCCAGGAAAATGAACCAGATGCCGATGCGGATCGGCACGATGAAGAACGCATCGAGCAGGCGCGCCCGCGCCGTGACGGGCACGATATCGCCGTAGCCGACCGTCGCGACCGTGACCATCGTGAAGTACACGAGATCGGCCACGGTCATCGGCGTGCTCTTGGTCGAATCGCGCAGGCCGTCGCGATCGAGATACAGCACGAGGAACGCCAGCGTGCACAACAGCACGACCGCGCCGAGACGGAACAGCAGCGTGCGCAGCGGCGACGTCGCGGGGCGCGTGAACAGCGTACGCGCACGCGGCGCCTGCCACGGATTGCGGGCGCGACGCAGACGCATGCGCAACGAGCGGCGCTGATCGGATGGCGTGGCCAACGGGGAATCTCCTGAAGGATGCGGGCTCGATTCTACGACGGGAACGCGGGTGCCCGGGCGTCACAGCATGCTGCGCGGCCGCACCATCGTCCCGTCGACGAACCGCCGCGCGCGAAATGCCGACAGGTCGAGCGACGGCGCGCCCGTGTCGATCCATTCGGCGAGCAGCCGGCCGACAATGGGCCCCATCGCGAAGCCGTGCCCGCAGAACCCTGTCGCGATCGCGAGCCCCGACGGCGTACCCGGCGCATCGATCACCGGGATGCCGTCGGGCAGCACGTCGATCAGGCCGGCCCACGCCTCGACGATCTGCGCATCCTTCAGCGCGGGAAAGATTGCCTTGAGCTTCGCGAGCGCGCGCGGCGCATGCGCCCGATTCGGCTGCGGCTGCGGATCGCGCGGCTCGATCGGCCCGGTCGCGCCACTGATGCGTGCGAGCACGTCGCGCCAGGCGGACGCATTCAGGTGCAGCCGGAATTTGTCGCGCTGCGACCAGAATTCCGGCCAGAAGAGGCTCAATCCGCGCAGGTGGCCGAGCGTCAGATCGACGTCGACCTGCATGTCGTCGGCGAGATTGATCGCGCCGTTCTTGCGCTGCCGGATGCCGAGGCCGTGCCCCCAGATCGTCGACGCGGACACGTGGGGCAGCACGTTGGTGCGCATGCAGGTGCCGCGCACGGCCTGCTGCGGCAGCCGGATGCCGACGCCGTCGAGCAGCCGGAAACTGGTCGCGCCGGCCGCGCAGATCACGCGCCGCGTGCGGATCGTCCCGCGTTCGGTCACGACGCCGACGACCGCGCCGCCCGCCGTCTCGATCGCGGTCACGCCGCAGCCTTCGAAGAAACGCGCGCTGGCCTCGGTCGCGCGCGCCGCGAACGCGGCGGCCACGCGACGCGGCTCGGCCTGCCCGTCGGTCGCCGTGTACAAGCCGCCGAGGGTACGCGCGTGCGTCGACAGTCCGGTCACGCGTTCGTCGATCTGTGCGCGTGTCAGCGTGCGCGTGTCGAGCCCATGCTCGCGCGCCACGGTGAGCCACGCCTGGAATGAGGCCCAGTCGTCTTCGTTGTCCGCCAGGTAGAGGCAGCCGCCCTGCCGCCATTCGAGATCGAAACCGAGCGCCTGCTCCAGACCTTCCCAGATCCGCATGCCGGCCATCATCAGCGGCACTTCGGCGGATTCACGCCCCTGCTGTCGCACGAAGCCCCACGCGCGCGTCGATTGCTGGCCGGCGATGCGCGACTTGTCGAGCACGACGGCTTTCAGGCCGCGCAGGCCGAGGTAGTACGCGGCCGCGCAGCCCATGATGCCGGCGCCGGCGATCACGACGTCGGCTTCGGCCGGAAATGCCGTATCGGCGTGGCTCAATGCGTCGTGCAGCGGATAGGTGGTGGTCATGGTTTTCTGTCGGATATCAGGGCACGGCAGGCGAAGCTTAGCGCGTCGATGCCGCGATCGCCGAAGCGGCCGCGGCTGACAAGCAACTGTTCGCGCAGGATCAGCGCGAGCGGCTACTGTCCGTCGAGCGGGAAAACGGCGAGCCGTTCCTGTATCTGCCGGCGTAGCGCGCACGCGCAATCGATGCGCGTCGCGCTCGACCACGCCACGTCGAATGCTCGATCATCGCGCAACCATTCAGTCAGGACTTCGCGGTCTGCGCGGAGCGATCGCTGCACAAGCGCTCAGTGCGAATAGCGCGTTTGGGTGCCTGCCGTGCGGTCGAACGGCTGCAGCCTCGCAAGCTGCTCGATCGACATCGTGACGACTTCGAGAACATGCCGCGCGATTTCGTCGTCAGCCATGCCGGCGTTGACGTACTGCTCGATGCTCATCGTGCGGGGCGGGTAGCTGCCGGTTTCGTCATCGACGATGTCGATTCTGGCTGTCCGCCTCTCGGGCGACAGCACGATCTGGACAGTCTTGCCGTGAACGACGGTCTGCATGCACAAGGTGGACATTCGCGGTCTCCAATTGCGTTGCCTTCGGACGATCGATACCCCACAACGGGAGTCGTCAATCTACAAATTTCCCGACGCATTCGCAATATTGAGGCAGCAATGCCGGCCGTTCGGCGCACTACACCGCCGCTCGGCCCGATGCCCGGATAGCACGGGCATCGGCACCCGCCGCGCTACGCATAGCGGCTCAACCACTCTTCGGAGAATTGTCTGGCGTACGCGACCGCTTCGGCTTCGGTGTCGAATTCACCCAGTTTGCGGAACGCAGCCTCGCGGCTGAAACCCACCTTCGTGACCTCGACCTGCGCGGCGTATTTGCCGGTCTCCGTCACGCGCGGCTCGCAGTTCATTTCGTATCCGCGCATCAAGAATGTCTTCTGCATCGGTTCAACACTTTTTTGAGACGGCGAAATCGTAGCACGCGGCTTGGCCGACGCCGAAAATGTAACTTCGTTGGTTTCACTAGAGGAAACCATCCATCGATCGTCCTGCAAAAATGGGCGGGATACGTCGGTCGGGGCATGGGGGTCCGCCCCGCGTTGGTGCATCGCGCGGCGATTACCTGCCGTCTCGTGCGGAATCGCATGCCGGTCCGTCGTCAATCCCATCCCGGTCCGTCGGAATGCGGACTTGAAGGCGTCGGACGCCCTGTCACGCGCCCGCGCCGCGGCAGATCGGACGTAACGTCATGACACACCTTTCACACAAACGCACCTTTCACAACACTGAATGACGACCATTTTGCGGTAAAGTTATCTTTTCCGTGCGTGGCCGGTCGGCTCGCCATTGGACGTCATGAAGACTGTCCGCCGAGACTGCCGCAAGGCGTCGTTCTGAACGTCACGATCCGTCCCCGTAGCATGACCACTGAAGCAATCACCACGGATTCCCTCGCGGTTGCCGAGCGCGTGCGCGAGCTGATGACCCGCAACGGCATCGGCAAGCGCCAGCAGACCACCGAGCTGTGCCGCATCCTCGACCTGAGTTTCTCGCAAGGCCACCGCAAACTGCGCGGCAGCAGCCCCTGGACGCTCGCGCAGATCAAGAAAGTCGCCGAAGCGTACGGCGAACCCGCCGCCCAGTTGTTCGGCGCGCAAACGCTCGACCCCGGCATGGTCGGCGCCTATTCCCAGGAAGCCGTCCTGTATGCGGGCGTCGCCGAGATTCCGTGCACCGCCTGGATCGGCGCGCCGCTCGAAGCCGGCGCGCGCCCCGAGTTCGTCGCGTACGAACAGAACGGCCGCTGGCGCGTGCTGCGCCATACCGGCGTGCTGTACCAGAACGCGTACGACGTGCACAAGATCGAGATCTATCCGCGCCGCGCGGAGAGCGACAAGCTCGTCGTCGCGGTGATCGACCCCGATCGTGTCGGCGCAACCGAGCTGTGCCGCTATCTCGAACGGCAGGGTTTCGCGACGGCCGCGTTCGACGGCCTCGCGGCGTTCGTCGATGCGCTGCAGGGTCAGGCCTTCGACGCGGTCCTGACCGAATGGCTGTTCGACGACGGGACGGCCGCCACCGCGATCAAGGCCGTGCGCACGTCCGACAACCCGGGCGCGCCGATTTTCGTGCTGACGGGCGACCTGCTCACCGGCCGCGCGAGCGAGGCCGACATCAGCGAAGTGATCCGCGCGTTCGACGTGGTGTGCTACGAAAAACCCGCGCGCATGGCGATCCTCTGCGCCGATCTCGCGAAGCGGCTCACGCGCGGCTGACGTCCGCCGGGCCGGCCGCCCGAATCGCGAACGGCCAACCTCCGCGCCGCGGGCATGAACGGGTTCCTCAGTACAATAGCCGCACCCGTTCACGCCCACGCCGGCATCCGCCGCCCGACGCCATGGCCCGCCTCATCCCCGACGACTGGAAAAGCCTCGCCGCGACCGGCGCGGCCGAACGCGAGCGCGAAACGCTCGCCGCGCTCGAACACGCGCTGCCCGACAGCTACACCGTGTATCACGGCGTCCACTGGACGCGCGCCGACCAGGCATTCTCGGTGTTCGGCGAAGCCGCGTTCGTCGTCGTGAGCCCGGCCGGGCGCGTGCTGCTGATCGAACAGAAGGCCGGCTTCCTGCGCGAGACCCCGAAAGGGCTCGTGAAGGTCTACCTGCAGAAGGAGCGCAATGTCCCGATCCAGCTCGCGCGCACGCAGGAGACGCTGCACCGGCGCCTCACGGCTGCGCTCGGCGCGGGCGTCTACGGCGTCGAGGCGTTGCTGTACTGCCCCGACTACTCGATCCGCGACGCGTCGATCGCCGGCGTCGCGCCCGACCGCATCGTCGATGCGTCGCGCAAGGCGCAGCTCGCGCAGGTGATCCGGCAGATCCTGCCCGAGGACGACGAGCACTTTCCGAACGCGCCGAAGCTCCACCATTTCCTCGCGGACGAACTCGCGCTCACGCCCGACACGAGCGCGCTCGTCGGGCAAGCCGGCACGCTCGTCACGCGGCTGTCGGGCGGGCTCGCCGCATGGGCGCGCCAGCTCGACTTCACGCCGTTCCGGCTGCGCGTCACCGGCACCGCGGGGTCGGGCAAGACCCAGCTCGCGGTGCAGGTGATGCGCGATGCCGTCGCGGCCGGCCAGCGCGTGCTCTACGTCTGCTTCAACCGGCCGCTCGCCGACTACATCGCGCGCATCGCGCCGCCCGGCGCGAAGATCGCGAACTACCACCAGCTGTGCGACTGGGTCGCGCGCGACGGCGGCTATACGCCCGATTTCCAGGTGCCCGGCGAATTCGAACGGCTCGAGGCGCGCTTCGCGCAAGCGCCGATTCCCGAACGCTGGCGTTTCGACGTGCTGATCGTCGACGAAGGGCAGGATTTTCATGCGCCGTGGGCCGCCGCGCTGGAGCGGCTGCTGGCGCCGGACGGTGCATGGTGGTGGCTGGAAGATCCGCTGCAGAACCTGTATATGCGCGAACCCGTCGCGCTGCCCGGCTGGGTCACGTTGAAGGCGCTCACGAATTACCGCAGCCCGCGCGACCTGCTCGACTTCGTGCGCGACGTCGTCGGCCGGGTCGAGCCGCTCGCGGCCGAACTGCGTTCGGGCAGCCCGTTCGACGGCTCAGATCCGTCGGTGTCGGCCTACGGGGAAGAAGACGCGTCGGGCGACGCACTGGCGCAACCCTGCATCGACGCGACCAAGCGTGCGATCACGCAGGCGCTGTCGCTCGGTTTCCGCAAGCAGGACATCGCGGTGCTGTCGTACCGCGGCCGCGAAGGCTCGGTGCTCGCGCCGCTCGACCAGCTCGGCCCGCACCGGATCAAGCGCTTCACCGGCAAGTACGACCTGTTCGGCAACCCCGAGTATCGCGACGGCGATGTGCTGCTCGATTCGATCTACCGTTTCAAGGGTCAGTCGGCGCCGTGCGTGATCCTCACCGAAGTCGACTTCGACACGCTCGACGCGCGTGCCGCGCGCAAACTGTTCGTCGGCGCGACGCGCGCGACGATGAAGCTGCTGATCGTCGCGTCGTCGCGGGCGGCCGCGCAACTCGCGGACGCGGCGGATTGATGCGGCGGGCGGGCGCCTGCCCGCCAGGGGACGATCTCCGACATCGCGATTGCCGACACATTCGGGCACATTTCTCGATGCCAGAGGGCCCTTGCCCACGCTCGTTTCGACCTGTTTCAGCAATACCTGACGGTTCGTCCGTTTGCAGCTGGCTTTTACGATGCCAGGCCATTCGTTGCAAACGGAATAGTCCATGGCCGACGTGAAAAAACTGCCGTACTACAAACCCGAAAAGGGATTGTTCGGATCGGAGTTGAGGGCATACAAGGGTTCCCAAGGGTGCATTCCGCTCGATACGCAAAGGAGCGTATCGATCGACCGGCTCGCTCCGGGGGAAAAGCCGCCGCCACCGCCTCCGAAAGTGATTTCCAGGCCTTCGGACGTCCCGAAG